>NZ_JAUSWN010000007.1:0-124867 GCF_030815255.1 Hathewaya limosa | reverse complement strand
CCAATGGAACTTAAATAAGATGACTCCTGTTCAATACAGAAATCATCTTATCATATAGTCTTTTTTAAAACGTCCTTGACAAAGGGTACATTTTATAGATAAGGGGTTTTAATATTACTTTTTTATTTTTAAGGTAATACTTATAACAATTTAAATATAAACCTATTTTTATTCCTTTACTTTATTTACTATATGAATTTTTTTTGTTGTTTTAACTAAATTCGTAAGATTTAATTTCAAGTATTCTTTACTATAATGTTCCCATAAAGTCTTGCTAAAAATATAGCTCAAAACCGATACCACTAAAAATCCAACAACATATGTAATTAAACCTAATTTATAAGTAAATTCTGTATGTTCTGCTTTATATATAACCATTCCCAAGATATATATTAATGAATATATAAACTCATTTCTAAGAATATGTTTTTTTACAATAAAATTTTTTTTACCTTTATTCCTTAAAGTCGACCACCAATATATAAAAACTTCTGGTTCTTTATTTAACATACACACACTTCCTTCAGCAAGAAATTAATATAAGCTTCAAATTTTTATCTAATTTTATTATTCCCTATGAAGAACTAAAAAATTCATATATATCTAAAATAAATAGTACTTTCCATAAGTCTTTTATAATTTTGATCATTATACATTAAACTTTTTCTATTTATAAAAATTAATGTTAGAGCCTCCCATAAGAATACCCATCCCCCTATATTTAGACATTCCACTATGGTATTGAATAATACGGTGGATTTTATAATAGTTCCTAAAAACATCTGTATAAGTAAAATAAAAAAAGATGATAAACAATATATTACAACTCGTTTATATGTATCCTTCACTTCTTTTACGTGTTCATTAAATAAAAAATAATAATATGTTTTTATACCTACTTTAATATTGTCTTCATATTTTTTGTCCTTATTCTCTTTAAACATATAAAAACATATATCTATTCCATACTTATTTGAAATATCTTGTACAGAATTCTCTAGAAAATACATAAGTTTAGGATTCATATCTCTTTTCTGATAAGAACAATAATCTAAATCATTAAATGCATCTATATATTTATCTAGTGCTACTTCTATAATGTAATTTCCAGTAATAATATTTTTATTATATATCTTACCTATATTATCTATACTTTTTATCATAAAACAAAATCCCTTTCTAAATATAATATAAATATTAATATTATATTTAAAAAAGAGATACTTTAAAACCAAAATAAGTTATTTTTTACATATACAACATATACCATCGAATAATTTTATCACCATATATTATAGTAAAAAAAGATGCTAAAGATAAAAATGGAACAAAAGGTATCATTGTTTTTTTATATTTTTCATTAATTAATAATAATATACTTCCTATTACTGACCCTATAGTGAATGCTATAACTATCATAAGCAGTGTTTTTCTTATTCCTAAATATAATCCACATAAAGCACATGCTTCTGCATCTCCCCATCCCATTCCTATACCATTAGTAATTAGTATTATAAAACTAAGAAATGAACCACCTAAAATAGCACCATATATATAACTCCAAAACTCATTACCATAATAATAATTAGCTATAAGAAATATAGTTCCACATATAATACCAACTATTATAGTATTGCTATATACATCTGTAGTATCATAGTCTATAACTCCTATAACAATTAAAAACATAGATAACATACAAAATCTTAAAGTATCAATTGTAAACTTATATTTTAACGAAATATATGTAAAAAAAACTCCCGTAAATAATTCTATAAAAAAATATCTTAGAGGAATCTTTCTTCCACAATATCTACATTTATCTTTTAAAAATATTAAACTTATTATTGGAATTAAATCATAATATTTAATTTTGTTGTTACACATTGGACAATGAGATGCACCTAAAAGAATTGATTCTTTTCTAGGTATTCTATAAATACATACATTTAAAAAACTCCCTATACAAGCCCCTAATAAAAACATAAAAACTATATATATGTTTTGTAAATGCATATATAACTCTCCTTTTATGATTTTTTAACTTTCTTTAGATTTTACATTATCCTTTTTAATTTGAACTTCTCCTACCTTATTTACTGTAGCAGTATAATTATATCTTTTATATGTAAACAGTTCATTATCTAAATTGGTAATATCTAATTTTCCCTTTGTACTCTTTAAAAGTTTTTGTAAATCATTTATTTGAGATGAATTAAGATCTGATTGTGACGAATTGGTATTATTTTTGTTATTTGTGTATATACCATTTTTAGGGTATTTCCCATTTTCTGAATAATATGCTTCACAAACTGTATATATATTTTTTGCATCTGCTTTAACAGCCTTTTCCCTAGCATTATCCGTAAAACCTGAGAATCTTGGTATTAAAATAGCCACCAATATACCAAGGATTCCTAACACTACTAAAAGTTCTATTAACGTAAAACCTTTTTTAGTATTTTTATTGAAATTTTTCTTCAACTTTACACTTAATGAGGATGTTGTTTTAACATATCCTCATTAAAATTCACCTACTTTCATATATTTTTTTATTTAAACCTTAAGAAATTAAGGTTTTAAACAACTTCTTATCTTGTGCTAATTCAGAGGCTTCTTCATAATTAATAATATTATTTTTTAGAAGTAAACTTAAGTGATAATCAAAACTTTGCATACCTAAATTAGAACTGGATTGAATAATACTATTTATTTGAAAAATTTTTCCTTCTCTAATTAGATTACTAATAGCTGAATTAACAATCATAATTTCACAAACTGGTACCAGTCCATTCTTATCTTTTGTTAAAATTAGTTCTTGAGATACTATGGCCTTTAAAACTGTGGACAGTTGATTCCTTATTTGTAATTGGTTATTTTCTGGAAAAACATCAAGTATTCTATCAATGGTTTTTGCTGCTCCTAAAGTATGTACAGTTGAAAAAACTAAATGTCCTGTTTCTGCTGCAGTTAGTACAGTACTTATGGTTTCTCTATCTCTCATTTCACCTACTAAAATAACATCTGGATCTTCTCTTAAAACAGCTTTCATAGCTTCTTTAAAGGATTTTGTATCTTTCCCTACTTCTCTTTGATTTATTTTACATAATTTATGTTCATGAACATATTCTATAGGATCTTCTATAGTTATAATGTGTTTTCTTTTGTTTTTATTTATTAAATCTATTAGACTTGCTAAAGTAGTAGATTTACCACTACCCGTTGCCCCTGTTATTAAAACTAATCCTTTATTAAATTTATAAAATTCTTTAACATTCCTTGGTATATTAAGTGATTCAAATTTAGGTATATCCTCGGAAATAATTCTTATAGAAATGGATAGCTTTCCTTGTTGCTTAAAAACATTTGCTCTAAAACGTCCATAAGATTTTTTCGTAAAAGCAAAATCTACATGACCTATTAAATTTAACTTCTCTTTCTCTTGATTAGTAAGTAACTCATTAGCTAAAACTTCACAATTTTCTTCACTTAACTTAGGATAATTCTCAATATCATATAATTCCTTATTTATCCTTATCACTGGTGCAGAATTTACTATTAAATGTATATCTGTAGCTCCCTTTTCTTTAGCAATACATATTATTTGATCTAAATTTAAACTATTATTCATATTAAACAAGCCACCTTTTACTTTAGCTTATTATAATTTACTATCTCCACTATATCTTCTGTATTAATATTCTCTTTATCTTCTATAATTGAATTTTCTAAAGCATCTTTAACTATTTTTTCAATTAAAACACCATTTAATCCCTCTGTAATTTTAGAAATATAATTTATATCTATATTATTTATATCTTTAAACCTCTTTTTTAAATGTATATTTAAAATTTCAGTTCTTTCCTTTTCATTCAATGGTTCTAAAATAAAAATATCATCCACTAACTTTTTAAGTATAAAATCTTTGAACTGATTTTCTTTATTTTCTGAAGTAATCATTGTAAATACAAAAATCTGTTTTTCTTTTATAATTTCCAATAAATACTTTATAAAATATTTATCATCAAGTTCTATTTCATTTATCCATAAAACACATGGTGAAAATCTCTCTAAATAGCTAATAATCTTGTCTATTCTATAGACTACCCCACCTTTATTAAATCTCATTTGTTTTAATTTCATGTTATCTAACTTTAAAAGTGGAATATTAAATAATTTAGAAGTAGCCTTAACAAATGAAGATTTACCACTTCCAGCATCTCCTACAATACAAACACCTTTTGGTATATCTATGTTTATTTCAGTAGGCTTTTTAGTGCAAATTTCATCATATATTATAGATTTATTTTTTATCCATATCTTTAATCTATGTAATCCCCCAATTTCATCAAAACTAACCTTATCATTTATTAAAGTGAATATATTAGATTTTTCAGTTATATTTATTTTTTCACTTAAAATTAAATCCTTTACTTTGTAACTTAATTCTCCATAAGTTACATAAGCAAGTGATAATACATTCTCTATTTCATATTCTGTAAATCCCTTTAGCAAAACACATAATTCTTCTATAAAATGATTATCAACAAATTCAATATTATATTCTAATATAAAGTTATTAATAACCTCCTGAATTTCATATATATTCATAGATCTAAACTTAACAGTTGTTATATATTCCTTAATTTCTTCTGGAAATTCACTTATAACTCCTGATAAAAAAATTTTAAAATCTATACCTTTTAAAACTAATTTTACAAGGTTTTCTAGTTTTAATATGATATTATGATTACTAAAATACTGTTTTATGTCTTTTATAACAAGAACCTTTCCATTTAAAATGGATGGATTTAATTTATTAAAATAATCTAAAATAACCTCTAAATCCTTAATATCTTCTTTTATACAAGCTTTCTTTTTAAAATCCATTAATCCATTAGAACTATTGTATTCATAGACTTCATATTCCTTACATACTTTATTTAATATCCTATCTATCCTTATATCTTCATAGGTATCTAAATGTATTACAGGATATTGTGCATCTATATATAAACTTATTTTCTTTATAATCTCTTTATCTAACATGGATTATCAAACCTTTCTGTAAAAAAGTTAATACATTTTCATCTTGTATTTCTTACTCTTCTAATTAAATGTCTTTTATATAAATTTAATATGTTTTTTATCTTGCAATACCTTTAAATAATAATTCTTTAATAGTTCTAAACTTTTTGAATCCTTTACAATTTCTTTCATTATTTGGAATTGATAATCATTTTTTAAAAATTCATCTTTGGTTTTATATATTATTTTTTTATTATCTTCCTTATATCCTACTGCTATTTCTTTTTCTGTTTTTAAGTCTTCATATTTACAAGATTCTTTTATATTTTCTGTGCTTAAATTTAGGTCTTTTAATTCTATTTTTTTTATTGGCGAAAATAATTTTTCTTCTACTTTAACTTTATCTAATAAGATATTTTCTAGAGAACGGACTAAATATTTATCTACTTCTTCTTTTAAATTTTGCACTTTATCATAGTATTCCAAATAATTATTTTGTTTTAACCATCTCTGTAATTGACCATTTTTATAATACTCTAATATTTTATCCATATCTAAATTACATTTAAGTTCTTCTAAATGCTTTACTTTTTTATCGTTCTTGAGAATTAATGCAAATTTTAAATTTCGCCTCATTTATAAACTATCCTTTCTCCTAATAATATTATATTTTTTTACATTATTTCATTTATCTTGTATATCTTAATTTGTACCCATTTTATATTTTTTTAAACATTCTTTTAATATTTCATCCTAATATGTAAGGAATTGTATTTATACATATTTTATTATACCATATTTTGAATTTTCAAAACAAATAATAAATAATTTTAAAATAAAACTTCATAAAATATAAAAGCTTTAAGGAAAAACTCCTTAAAGCTTTATTTTATATATTTATTCCAGTTAGTGTAAATTTTAAATAAATTTACAACATCTTGCTCATTATATAAAAGAATATTTTGCAACTTTGCTATTGGCATATTATGAATATAATCTTCATCCTTCGTAATCTTATTAATAGTTTTAGCAAGATTCATTCCACTAATTACTTCTCCTTCTCTCTCTATACCAAAAAGTTTCTCTAAATTTTTAAGCCCTATGCTTTCCTTTTTAACCTTTTCATAGCATTTTTGAAGATCTATTTCATTAAAATATGTTTTTACCTTCATTGGAATTTTTCTTTGTTCAAAGAGATAATCTATAACTGTGTAATCATTATTCCCTGAAAATGTGACCATATTAGTTTTCTTTAAATCCATCTTACAATATTTTAAATATTTGTAGGCTTTATATAAAATTTTATCTTCATCTTTTTTACTCTCTATCATAAACTGAGTAAAAATCAAAGAATCTTGTTCTTCATCATAAAAACATACACCAAAAACTCCTATACATTTTGGTTTTTTATAAACATAATGTTCTAAATCTAAAAACACACTATTTTTATAGGCATCCCACTGATTCTCTATCTTTAAAACATTGTTTTTTTCTATTTCACCTACTTTTATAGTTTTGTTTATAATTATCATCTTACCACTCTTTCCTAAATCTATTCCTTATTAAGTATACTATAAATTTGGAATAGTGAAAACCTTTATTAATAATCTTTTATTTAATTTGTTTTTTTATAATCAGTTTAAAATGAACTTCTATAAGGCTTATAACAACTGCCTAACCCTAATAAAACATTGACTTATACCCCTATAGATGATAAAATTTATTTACTTGATAACTATTTTCATTACGAGGTGATAATGATGTGCATTTGTGACTTAAAAATAGGGGATACGGCCCTAATATATCGTATAGATGGTGATAAAAAATTAATAAAAAGACTTCATGCTTTAGGTTGCATAGAAGGAACTAAAATTTCTTTAACAAATAAAGCACCACTTGGTGATCCTCTAGTATTTAATATAAGAGGTTTTAATATAGCTCTTAGAAAAAAAGATGCTAAAAACATTTTAATTGAGGAGGCATAATATGAATGTAATAGCCCTAGTAGGTAACCCTAATGTTGGTAAAACTACTCTTTTCAACACTCTTACTCATTCTAAACAATATGTTGGTAATTGGGCTGGAGTAACTGTAGATAAAAAAGAAGGTTTTCTTAATGATGATAATAAAATAGTGGACTTGCCTGGCATATATGCAATGGATACTTATTCAAATGAAGAAAAAGTATCTAAAAATTTTTTAGAACAAGAAGATGTTAGTTTAATACTTAATATAGTTGATGCATCAAACTTAGATCGTAACTTGTATTTAACTTCCGAACTTAAACAATTTAATAAACCTATTATTTTAATTGTTAATATGTTAGATGCTGCGGAAGAAAAAGGTATCTTTGTAGATTGTAAAGCTTTAGAAGAATCTCTGGGTATTAGAGTACTTCCTATCGTAGCCTGTAGAAACACAGGCATTAAGGAACTTATTGCCTGTGTAGAAAACAAAGATTTTTTAAATATAAACTGTATGAAACTTGAGAATTATACTAGCGAAAAAGAAACTTATGCTAATATCGAAAAACTTTTAAAAGGATGTGTAACAAAAAAAGATCTTGGAAAACCATCTTTTACTGAAAAAATTGATAAAATAGTTTTAAATAAATTTTTAGCTTTTCCTATTTTCTTTTTAATTATGTTTTTAATATTTAAGTTAACCTTTAGTTGGGTTGGACAACCTCTTTCTGATTTGTTAGATAAAGGATTAAATAACTTATTAATCCCCTATCTACACAACTTATTATCAGGTACCAAACCATTTTTATCTTCTCTAATTATTGATGGTATCGTGTCTGGTGTTGGTTCAATACTAGTTTTTGTTCCAATTATAATGACTTTATTTTTCGGTATATCTATTTTAGAAGATAGTGGATATATGTCTAGGGCCGCCTTAATTATGGATAAGTTAATGAGAAAAATGGGATTATCAGGAAAGGCTTTTATTCCTCTTATAGTAGGATTTGGATGTTCTGTTCCTGGTATCATGTCAGCTAGAACTTTAGAAAGTGAAAAAGATAGAAAACTTACTGCATTATTAGTACCCTTAATGTCTTGTAATGCAAGACTTCCTGTATATGCACTATTTACTTCTGTATTTTTCCCTAAATATCCTACTTTAATAGTGTTTATTCTATATCTTTTAGGAATTGCACTTGCATTTTTAATAGGAATTCTCTTTAAAAACACATTATTTAAAAAAGATGAGGAACCCTTTATTATAGAAATGCCAGATTATAAATTACCTGAAGGAAAAAATTTATTAAACCATACTATAGATAAAGGTAAGGGGTTTATTAAAAAAGCTGGAACTATTATTTTTGCTATATCTGTTGTTGTATGGTTCTTATCTAACTTTAATTTTACAGGCATGGTTAATATAAATGATAGTTTCCTTTGTTATATAGGAAAAGTTATTAATCCTATATTTATACCTCTTGGCTTTGGAAAATGGCAAAATTCTGTTGCGATTTTAACTGGGGTAATGGCAAAAGAAGTAGTTGTAAGTACTATGGAAATTATATATGGTGCAAACTTAAAAGTTTTACTTCCAAATTTCTTTACTACAGCTTCTGCAATAAGTTTTTTAGTATTCGTACTTTTATACACTCCATGTGTTTCAGTTATTGCAACCATGAAAAAAGAATATGGCGGTAAAATGGCAATTTTTTCGGTGCTTTATCAACTTATACTAGCATGGGTTGTTTCATTTTTAGCCTATAATTTAATTAGTTTTATCTTATAATTTTATGGAGGTTAAATTTTATGGATTATGTAATAGTCGGTATTTTAGTTGTAATATCCTTATACATCTTAGGTAATCATGTAAGAAAACAAATAAAAGGCGAAGGTTGTAGCTCTTGTAGTGGTAACTGTTCTGGTTGTTCTAAGTGTAATAATAACTATATTACTATTGATACAACTTCTCTAAAAAAAAATAATGTACCTGAAAATGTTGATAAAAATGAAAAATAATATTTAAAAATATAAATATAAATATAAATATAAATATAAATAAAATAATTCACCCTGTTTTAAATAGAACTTTGTGTCTATGTAAAACAGGGTGAATATTTTTAATAAGTGTCTTTTATTATAAAATCTATATTTTCTGCGTCTACATTACCTTTTAGTATAGTATCTATTGCTCTTGATGCTGCTTTCTTAGAAATATTTTTAAGGTCTGTCTTTAACTTAATGTCATTTTTATGTATAAGTGATTTTATATATCTTAACTGATTTTCTGTAATTCCTGGTTCTTTTATAATACTTGGGTCAGTATCTATCTTATATATAAGATTAAAAAGAATTGGAAGATTTAATACGTCTTCATAGTTGTGTAACATTATAGTATCCCTTATATCATCATTATTAGTATACAAATATTGTTTATATAATTGAGCACTTAATCCACCGTCAATTTGATCTCTTCTTTTTATACCTAGATATTTTTCAATAGTTTTTAGATTACATCTATGTAATCCAAATTGAGTATAATAAGGTTTTATAAGTCTGTATAAATCTATATGATTACTTGGAGCTTTAAATTCAATTTTATGCATCTCCATTTTCTTTTTCACATAAGGTTCATCAAAAGCTATTCCGTTATATGAACACCAATAATCAAATCCGTCAATATCTTTTTTGAATTCTTCCATTATACACTCTTCATCTTCTATGTATTCTGCATAATATTGTTTTGTATAAAACTTCTTTTCTTCAGTATAATATCCTAAAGATACTAACATTATTACATCATTTACTTTATTAAAGCCAGTGGTTTCTATATCAAAAAATGCTATTTTTGATAAATCATACCTTTCATATACCTCACTAGGTACCACTAACTCATCATTATATTCTCTAATATACATCCTCTTCCTCCAAACTAATTAGGTCATCATATGTTATTATACACTAAAACCATTTAAAATTCATGCTCAATTTAAAACCACCCTAATTAAAAGGGTGGTTTTTATACAATCATAAAAGTAAATTACATTTTTTCAACTACATCTATTCCTAATAATTCTAGAGCATTTTTAATTACTATGCAAGTTGCTTCAACAAGTTCAATTCTTGTATTTTTAAGTATTTCATCTTCAGTATTAGCAATATTACAATTGTTATAGAATCTATTAAATGCTTGAGCTACATCTAATACATATCTTGAAATTACACTAGGTTCTAATCTCTCTGTTGCTGTAACTATTGCTTTATGGAAGTTTGATAACTCTTTTACAATTCCAAATTCCTCTTTTGAAGTTAATAAATTAAGGTTTACTTCTCCCTTTGCTTCTCCTACTTTTCTTAATATACTCTTACCACGTGCATAAGTATATTGAACATATGGACCAGTTTCTCCATCAAAGCTTAGGATATCATTCCAATTAAATATTATATCTTTTTCCCTACTATTTTTTAAGTAGGTAAATACTACTGCCCCTATACCAACTTTCTTAGAAACTTCTTCTTTATTTTCAAGATTTGGATTTTTATCATTTATAACTTCAAGAGTTTTATCTATTGCCTCTTGTAATAATTGTTCTAATAAGATTACATCACCTTTTCTTGTAGATAACTTCTTATCTGCAAATCTTACAAGTCCAAATGGAACATGTATACAATCATCTGCCCAATCAAATCCAGCAAGTTTTAATGCTGTAAAGAATTGTCTAAAATGTAAACATTGGTCCTTACCAACTACATATATATTCTTATGGAAGTCATAAGTATCTTTTCTGTATTTTGCAGCTGCTAAATCACGTGTTGCATAAATAGTTGCTCCATCTGATTTCTTAAGAATACATGGTGGCATATTGTATTCATCAAGCATAACAACCTGTGCACCATTACTTTCAGTTAATACTCCAGATCTTTCAAAATGTTCAACTATAGCTGGCATTTTATCACTATAGAAACTTTCTCCATTGTATGAATCAAATTCTACATTAAGCATTTCATAAACTTTAGAGAATTCTTTTAAACTTAAATCTCTGAATCTCTTCCAAAGCTTAGTTTCATATTCTTCACCATCTTCAAGTTTCTTGAAGTGCATTCTAGCTTCATCTTCTAATTCTGGTTGTTCCTCTGCAACATCATGGAATTTAACATATATTCTTAAAAGTTCTGTTATTGGATCTTTCTCTAAAGCTTCTTCGTCTACCCATCTTTCATAAGCTGAGATTAACTTACCAAATTGAGTTCCCCAATCCCCTAAGTGATTGATTCTAGTACAATCAAATCCTTGTGCTGAAAGAATTTTATAAAGTGAATTTCCTACAGCTGTACTAAATAAGTGACCTACGTGAAATGGTTTTGCAATATTTGGAGAAGAGAACTCAACTATAACATTTTTTCCCTCTCCTACTTTAGTATGACCATAACTTTCATTTTCTTTTAATATTTTTTCTATAACATTCTTAGAAAATTCACCCTTATTTACAAAGAAGTTTAAATATGGTCCCATATTTTCAATTTTTTCAAATCCTTCTATTGTAAGTTTTTCTTTAAGGTCTGCAGCTATCATCTGAGGTGCTTTTCTTAAAGTTTTAGCAAGTTGGAAACAAGGAAATGCATAATCTCCCATTTCTGATTGAGGTGGTATTTCAATTAATTTTTCCAAAGTTTCTTTATCTAATTCTACAAGATTTCCTATATTTTCAGCTATTATTTTTTTATAATCCATTTTAAAACCTCCAATTTATTATTCTATTAGTAGTTTAATCAAATTTATAAGACTTATTTTATACATTAAAATTAAAAAAGAATATAAAAAAACTCATCTCTATAATAGAGACGAGTAAAATCGCGGTACCACTCTAATTGACTAAAATAACCATATTAGGTGTTTTATTAAATTTCATAAACTTATATTACAATTTAATAAAATTTATAATTATCCTAGTCCTCTTAAAAATTTAACGCATTATTACGGCATACCTTACTTACAAATACTACTTATTTGCTTTCCAGTAGCTTCTCCGAGGCTCTTTTCCTTCTTTAAGATCTGCAGACTCCCACTCTACTCTGCTCGCTATGAAATCTATACTAAAAAAGTACTTTCCTCTTCATTGAATTTTTTTATTTCTATTTGTTAGTAACTATTATAATATTATAAAATCGAATTTGTCAACGGATATATTAATTTATTTTATAATTATTTTAAATTTATACTTAATTTTAACCTTTTAAGTATCCTGATATTAATTTATAATTTCACACATTAATTACACTATTTTTTTTAATATATGCTATAATTTCTATATTAAAAATTTTTTAAAATTTTAATCAGTATAGTTTTTAAATTTTAATACATCTAAATACACTGGAGGAAATTACTATGGAAAAACAAAAATCAACATCTTGTTGAGAAAGTACAAAAACCTCTACTAGTTCGGTAGAAAACTTTTCTCATTGCCCTTGTTGCAATGAAAAATCACAACTTGTTAGTCATGTCACAGTTAAACATCTTGTACTTGAGAATCTTCAAAATCTCGTTACAAGTTCCCCATATTACATTTGCTTAAATGAAGATTGTAATGTAGTTTATTTTAATAAAAAAGATACACATATTTTTTATAAAAAGGACCTTAGCGTTCCCATATGGTTTAAAAAAGATGCTAATCCTAAATATATTTGTTACTGTAATAAAGTAACAGAAGAAATGATTACAAATGCAATTTTAAACAAAGACGCTAAAAACATGAAAGATATCGTAGAACTAACTGGAGCAATGAAAAATGGAAAATGTTTAACTAAAAACCCCTTAGGAAAATGTTGTGGTTCAACAATTCAAAAAATTATTGACCATACATTAAAAATGAAAATTAAGTAAATATTTTTTATATAATATAAGGCCCTGTTTAATAAAAACAGAGCCTTTTTTATATTCTATGTATTTTTATTAGTCATTTTTGTGTTTTTCATTATATGCTTGTAGCACTTTCTTAAATTCAGCACCTTCACCTATAGATTGGTATTTTACTTCTCCACTTTTTGTATTAACTTTATATGCAAATGCATTATCTGAATTTACTTCTGATACTATTACATACTTATTAGGTGTTATTGTTATAGTATCAACTAATTCTAATTCCACGGTTTCACCTTTTCCATTTTGTACTGTCATAAATGGTTTATTCATAAAAATATCTCCTTTTTTATTAATTTATCTATTCTATTGCAACTACACATTTATAATATGTAAAATAACTATATCTATACATTATTAACTAAAAGACTTTTATTTTATAAAAAATTATTTTTTGTATAGAAATTTGTTTTTTACAAAATATATTTTTAAGTAATGTTATATATTTTATCGATAATGATTTACAACAAATAATAACTATTATATAATATAAACTAAAGTGTATTGTTTAAGGAGGATATTATGTCAAAAGTTATAGTTTTTACATCAGATACTTGTCCACATTGTATTACTGCTAAAAATTATTTAAAGGAAAAAGGTATAGAATTTGAAGAAAGAAATGTAAAAGAAACTGAAAATAGAAAAAAATTAATTTCTATGGGATTTATGGGTGTACCTGTAATATTAATAGATGATGAAGCCGTTTCCGGCTTTGATCAAAATAAAATTGATTCTTTATTAGGTCTATAAACTTTTTTCCTTAATCTATATAACACAAAAAGGTGAAGTTTAATTTCTTCACCTTTTTATCCACCTAACGTAACATCTTGAGTATTATACCAGTTTAGTGCTTCATATATATGTTCTGGTTTAAATTCTGGCCACAATTCATCTATTATGTAGAAATCAGAATACACTGATTGGACCGGCAAAAACCCACTTAATCTTCTTCTACCACCCCATCTTATAATAAGATCTATTCTGGAAATCTCATTAGATTTTATATTGTCATAAATTTCTTTTCTATTTGTAAAACTTCCTTCGTTTAGTGAATATAAATCCCAATTCCATCCATAGTTGACTAAAAAATTCACTTTTATTCCACCATCTTTGAAATTAACTCTTTTAGTAAAAGGAATTAATTCTTTAGGAAACATTGGTGATTCTTTATCTCCTACAACCAAAAGCGAGGCACTTTCGTAACTTATTAATTTCACTGCATCTATACATGCTTTAGTAAAAGCTTCCCTTTGTTCTCTAGGTCTTTTAGTATTATCTGTAGTAAATCCATAATAAGTAACTTCTTCTACTCCTGCATCTTGTAGAATTCTAAGTGCTTCAAGCCCTGGCTTTAAACCATTATCATATCCTTCTGACTTTTTTATTCCTTGAGTCACAGCCCATCGTCTATTGCCATCAGGAATTATTCCAACATGTCTTGGTATTCTCATGTTACCACTCCTCTAGATATTATAAGTATATTATTCCTTTTTTTCTATTTATAATACCTAAAGTATAAATTTTTATATATATTCTTCTTCTAAATCTTTAATTTCTTCATAAGTTTTTAAAATTTCTTCATAATATACATCTATAAACTGATTTAACTTATCTTCCATTTCTTCCTCATTATAGTCAATTTTAAATCTAAACGCTGGGTTAAATTCGTCATCAACTTCTTCTACATCTTCATAGAAACTTTTTAAATTATCTAAATTAATATAATCATAAAAAGCCGTGTACTCCCAATCTTTTAAATCCTTATCTGTTGTTAATGTTATATATACTTCTTCATCTTTGTTATCCTTAAGAACATAAAAGCTATGAACCAAGTCACCTTTTTCTATAGTATAACTCCCTTTTTCTCCTATAAATTTTCCTGTATCTTTTTCTTTTTCCATAAGTACAATTATAGCTTCTTCCATTTCCATTCTCCTCTTTTTAATGTTTATTCTAATGTTAACTTTTTATCAATTTTTTAATTTTATTGTAACATATGATTTCATAACTGTGAATTATGAAATCATAATTATTAATTAATGTTTTTAAACATATTTCTTATTTAAAAATTCTTTTTTATATAAAAATCCATATACAAGTGTAGTTGCGGGAATCGCTGCCATAAACCCTAAAACCCCTGTAATAATTCTTAATATCTCTAATACTATTGTTTCCCCATTTATTCCTTGTAATAATGTAACATTGTTAGATACCATAAATATTATTATAACTTGCAGCGTGGCTCCCAAATAGGCCAAAATCAAAGTATTTGTCATTGCCCCTAAAGATGCCTTTCCTTCTTTAAATCCAATTTTCATAAGATCTGTAACCTTTATATTCATAGTTTCTAAATCAGCTTTTTGCATTGCTCTGGTTACATTTAAACTCATATGCATTATAGCACCTAATGATCCTATAACAAGACTTGCAAATAATACTCCTGTAAAATTAATATTTTTTCCATTATATAATAATAACTGAATTTGATCAGAAGATATACCTGTTATTTTACATAGATATTGAAATACATAAATAAAACCTCCTCCAACTAGCATTCCTCCAACGGACCCTAACATTGTAGCTATAGATTCTTTACTTATTCCTTCCATTATTACAGTCAAAATGCCTATTAAAATAAGTGAAAACATTAAAATCACAATAATATAATTATATCCTTTTAATATAAAATAAGGAATTATCTTAGTTACAATAGGAAGTGTGACAGCTATACATAAACAAGTTTTTATACCCTTTTTCCCTCCAATTAATATGACACTTAAAATAAAAGTTGCACTCAGAATAGCTATATACATTCCTCTATCATAATCATATATATATGCATTTTTTATATCTCCATTCTTCTCCTCAACAGATAAGTATAATCTGTCCCCTTTTTTCATAACATAACTATAAGGATTAGAATTATCATAATTATTTTCTATAGTAAGAATCTTTCCTTTAAACTTTCCTTGATTTATTTGTACACTTATCTTTTGAATTCCTTTTTTGGTGCTTCCACCTGCTTCTTGATACACATATTCTTCTTTTTGCAGTCTTAATACCTTTGATTTATATATTCCTGTACCTATAGATACGTTCATAATGTTACTTTTTAAATTTACAATTATATTAGGATTAAAATATAAAATTCCTACAACCATAGTTACAACAAGCAAAATCTTTACTATTCTAACCCTAGCCTTACTTTTTTGTAATACCAATTTTTCTTTTCGGGTTAAATTTTTAAAATTTAAATCTCCTTTATAGGCTACCATATTCATCTCTCCCTATAATTTTATTACAAATTTTGGAATAAAATTCATAATATTATTATATACTATAGGAAGTTTTTTTCCAATATTTTTCCATCTTCTTTTAGCTACACATTATTTGTAAAAATAACTTATTTCTCATAATTTAAACAGTTTTTTAGTTTTATTTTTATTAACTAAACAATTACACTATGCATTTAAAAACCAAACAAAATAGTTTAAAACTCCTGCAAAAATACACCATAAAACATAGGGTATTAATAATATACCAGCAATTTTATCTTTTTTAAAGAATTCTATAATAGTTAATATTATAAATATAACCAACAATATAAGTTCTAAAAATGCCATAAAAATAAGTCTTTTTCTAAAAAATATTATAGACCATAAAAAATTTAGTACTAGTTGTATAGAAAATAAAAGTACTGCCTTTTTTATATTTTTCCCTTCATCTTTTAACTTTAAAATTCTATATAAAGCTAGACCCATTAATATAAATAACACTGTCCACACTATGAAAAATATAATATCTGGAGGGGTAAAAGAAGGTTTCTTTAATTTCTCATAAAGCACCATAGAACTTTTAGTAAATATATAACTTAAAAATCCAGTACCTAATGTTATAATAAATGATAATAGAAAATAAAAAAGATTAAATTTGCTCTTTCCTGTGTTCATATATTCCTCCTAAATTTATAATCCTTTATACTATATTTTATTTATTACATAAAAACATATACCAAAAAACAAAATTTAACTAAAAAAAGGAGTTCTAAAAATTTAGAACTCCAAAAACAAGTATTATACCCCAAATATTTGTTTATTGACAACAACAGCAAGAGTTGCGATAACCGGAACCTAATCCGTAGAATGATGGTGTACACCACCACCAAAAGAAAAATATTAGAATTATTATTAAGAACCACCAGCAGCAATACATATAATCCTTCTCTCCTTCCATTCCTCGATTTTTAATCTTATGTCTGTAACTTACACACTTATAATATATTACTTAAGTCACAAAAATGTTATTAGTTTTATTAATTATTTTTAGATTTTAATAATTTTCACATTCTTATAATTTTACACATATAATAAATGGTAAGAATTTATCTACTAATACCATAAGCTTATGCTTATAGGGAGGTAACATTATGAAAAAAAATATATGTTTTAATCCAAGAATGTTTAGTGCAAATGTATATAATGTTGCCGGGGTAGATACACTTGTTCCTCTTCAAAATGGAAGATTAGTTAAGGAAGTTAACTTTGACAATGCCGCTACTACTCCACCACTAAATTCAGTTTTGAAAGAAATAACTAGTTTTTCTCCGTATTACTCATCATATCATAGAGGTACAGGCTATAAATCTCAGCTATCCTCTGCACTATATGAGTATTCTAAAGAAGTCATTTTAGACTTTGTTGGAGGAGATAAACAAGAAGATACAGTAATTTACGTTAAAAATACTACTGAAGCAATAAACAAATTAGCCAATATGATGAGGTATATGTATAAAGGAAGCACTATAATAAGTACTTGTATGGAGCATCACTCCAACGACCTACCCTGGAGAGAAAATTTTAATATTCAATATGTTGAAATAGATAAAAATTATAGATTAGATTTACAAGATTTAAAAAACAAGCTTAAATATTCTAAAGGCAATGTTAAATTAGTCACAGTAACAGGCGCTTCTAATGTTACAGGCTATAAAAATCCTGTACATGAAATAGCTGCGCTAGCTCATAAATATGGTGCTAAAATTTTAGTCGATGGTGCTCAATTAATTCCCCATTCTAAATTTTCTATGTTAGACCATAATGATCCTAAGCATATTGATTTTTTAGCTTTTTCGGGTCATAAAATGTATGCACCTTATGGAACTGGTGTATTAATTGGACCTAAATGTGAATTTGAAAAGTTACCACCAGATCACAAAGGTGGAGGAATTGTTGATGTAGTTACCCATAGAAAGGTAACATGGGATGAACCTCCTCATAAAGATGAGGCTGGATCTCCAAACATTATTGGAGCTGTGGCTCTTGCAACTGCAGTAAGAAGCCTAAATTCAATGAATTTAGATAAAGTTGATAATAACGAGAAATTATTAAAATCATATTTAATGAATGCTCTAAAGGAAATGAAAGATATTACAGTTTATATAGATAATGATATAGAAAATTCAGTTGGAATAATACCATTTAATATAAATGGTATTCATCATGAAATTTTATCAAAAATCTTATCTTATGAATTTGGTATAGCAACTAGAAGTGGTTGCTTTTGTGCACAACCTTATGTTCAGAGAATTTTAAATGTGTCTGAAGAAGAAGCTGAACATTACAGAAAAAATAAAGACGGTAGACCTGGTATGGTAAGAGTAAGTTTAGGTTTTTATAATACTAGAAATGATATAGATAGACTTATATGTGCTCTTAATGAGATCATTCAAAATAAAGACAAATATTTAAAGAAATATTTAAATAGTAATTTTTCTTATTTTTAAATTTTTTAGCCCATACTATATTTTATAGTATGGGCTATTCTTTATACTTAAAAGCTAAAGAAGTCATCTATATAAAATAAATGACTTTTAATTTAAATACATTCTAATTATTAACATCCTTGTAATCTACATCTATATATTCATACTCTTTTTGATTTATCTTATCAAAATTAGATTGTTTTACAATTTCAGCTTCTATATAACTAATTCCACCTTTATTTTCTTTTACTTTAGCCATTTCTTTTTCAAATTTTTTCTTTTTAATAGAATTGGATAATTGTGAAAACCAAACTTTTCCTCTAGTATATAACTTATATATTATATATATAGCTAAAACGGCTCCTCCAATATAGAAAGCTCCTTTTATAACAAAGTTTATTAAGAATAAAGCTACAATTGCTACCAATATATAGATTAATATATTCTTCAAGTTTCTTACTCCTTTATTAAAACTATTTTCCATAGTATCAATCTCCTCACCTTTTATGTAATACCCATTCTTTGTTATATTGTATATTGTATCATGTATCACATAATAAAGTATTAAGTTATTGTTAAGAAATTTAAAACTATTTTATAAGATATTATTACAATATTTTAAACTTATTAATTTAATACTAATTAAATAAATCCACCATCAACCCTTAAAACCTGACCCGTCATATAACTAGAATCTTCTTTAGCTAAAAATACAGCTACTTTCCCTATCTCCTCTGGCATTCCCATTCTATTCATTGGTATTTCTTCTTCCAATGATTCCTTATCTTCCTTTGATAGACAATTATTCATTTCTGTATCTATAACACCAGGGCTAATAGCATTTACTCTTATACCAGATGGAGCTAGTTCCTTACCCAATGCTTTAGTAAATGCATTAATCCCCCCCTTTGATGTAGAATAAATAACTTCACATGATGCACCAACCTCACCCCACATTGAAGAGATATTAATTATAGACCCTTCTTTTTTATCTACCATATATTTAACTACATTATGTGTTAGATTAAAAACACCCTTTAAATTTGTTCCTATAATATAATCCCAAGTTTCCTCTGTGCAAAAAGAAAATACATCTATTTTACTTACCGCCGCATTATTTACAAGAACATCTATTTTACCAAATTTCTTTATTATATCTTCAACCATACTCTTACATTGTTCATAGGAACTCACATCCCCCTTTAAAAGATGTGCATATCCTCCTATAGACTCTATTTCTTTCTTTACTTCATCTGCTTTATTATCTGAACTTTTATAATTAATAATTATAGTCGCATTTTCTTTTGCAAAAGCTAAGGCTATAGCTTTTCCTATTCCTCTAGAACTTCCAGATATTAAAACTACCTTCCCACCTAAATCACTCATTAATTGTATTACCTCTTTTATATATTTAAATAAAAATTTTTAATTTATTTTAAATATATTATATCACAATTAGCTATAAAGATTAAAATTTCTATTTTATTTATTAGTCCTTTCTATAAGTTCGTCTACGCTTTCCTCTTCACTACTAAACTCAATCAAATATCTCATTTTTTTAATGGCAGCCATAAACATTAATGCTATGCTACCTATTATAAACATTAGTCTCATAGCCGTAGTAATCCCTAAAACTTCCCCTAATACTCCCCCTATTAAAGTTCCTATAGGTTGCAATGCCATACTTATAGTTCCCATGAGTCCAAATACCTTTCCTCTCATATTACTAGGTACTATTACATTAATTGTAGCTGTAAAAATAGTATTAAACACAACATTAAAAAATGCGGAACTATATAAAAAAAGAAGAATTAATGGAAAACTTTTAGTTAACGTAAAAAAAACTACTAAAGGTCCATTTAAAATCATAGAGATACAATATAACTTAAATTTATTTTCTCTTTTTACTTCTTTTATCGATAATAAAAGACTCGCTGATACCATGCCTAAAGATAATATAGCCATGGCAACACCATATTTTTTAGGTCCTAAAAATGAGGCCTCTTTAAAATACGGTAATATTAATATTACTCCTGCACAAAAAAACAAATTTAATCCTGATGCTACCATAAAAGCATTTCTTAATGTTTTAAAATTCCATAAAAATTTAAATCCTTCTTTTAAATCTTCTATAAATGTTACATCTTCTTTTCTATCCTTTATCTCAGGAACATTTATAAACATTTCCGTAAAGGCAGAAAATATATAACTAAGCCCATTAAAAAAGAACATATAAGGGGCTCCTATTGTGGCATATAATATTCCTCCCAATGCATTACCTAACATATCCATACCTGATTGTGCTAAACTACTTACAGAATTGGCTTGTACTAATTTTGACTCATGTACCAACTCTGTTCTTACAGATTGTACTGCCGGATTAAAAAATGCTGTGCACAATCCTTCTATAATCCCAACTATAAATACCATCCAAACTTTTATAAACCCACACAATGCTGCCACTCCAACAAATGTTACAAAAATTCCTTGAATTAAATCTGCTAAAACTATAATTTTTTTCCTGTTTAATCTATCTACCCATACCCCAGCAAAAGGGCCTAAAATTATTTTAGGTAGCATAGACAATGTACTTAAAAGTCCCATTAACGCTGTGGATTTAGTAACATCTAATACCCAAAAATTAAGTGCCATAAGATAAATAGCATCTCCAAACATAGATACTAATTGTCCTTGCCATAAAAGAAAGAAATCCTTATTCCATAATTTAATTTTATCTTTTTCTTTATCTATTATATTATTACCTTTCCCCATACCCCATCCTCCTAGAATTAAGTATTATATAATTTAAATCCCTTAATATAATTTTATAATTGAATCTTTAATTTTAGTTTTTCTATATACTCCTTTATATCTACAATAAAAACTACCTTACTTTTCTCATCTATAAATATATCCTTTCCATAGAAACCTACACAAAAGGATATACCTAATTTTCTTATTAGATATATCCTGCCATTATCTTTTTGTAGTTTATCATAATTACCATCCATAAGCTTTATTAAAAGTTTCATTTCATCTAAAGTTGCTTGACCATTAGATAGCTTTTCTTCTAAAATAGTCATAAAAATTAAGTCTTTAAATTTATAAAGAAAATTTTTCTCGTAAAGTTCCTCATAAAGTGTAATTGTTTGTTTACAAAGTATATTTTTTTCTATAATTTCATTTATATTAATATCATCTATATTAATTTTACTAGAAAACATATTAGCAAGTTCATCTAAAGATACATCATCTTTTAACTTTAAAATTTTCTCTATCCTATCTATAATTTTTTTCTTAGGAAAAAAAGTTTCCTGTCCTGTATAACTAGATTTTTTTATAAACCACTCCTCTGGTATGAGACTTTTTCTTTTCCATCTATAAAGTTGACCATAAGAAATTTTTGTAATTTCCAAGAGTTCTTTTTTAGATATAAGTTCGCCATTCATACTTTCACCTCTATATCTTTTTAATATATAATATTATTTATACTTTTGTGTTTACTTTTATAATAGAATTCTCATCTACACTTCTATAGTTTTCTCTATACTCTATTCTATCTATTTCACAGCCTTTTCCTATAGTAATTCTTTCACCTCTCACAACTTTAGCGATGGTATTTTCTAAATATATATCATCACCTTCTATAACATCTACAGTTAATTTTCCAAAACCTTTTATTATATTAAAAAACTTTCCTAATATTCCTCTATCTCTACCTATAGATTCTTTAACATTAATCTTGGTAGCACCTATTTCTTTTACCTGTGAACTTCCATTAAGCTCCATGTTAACCATATCTGCATTTAACATTCCTTCTACTCTGATTCCTCCACTTACTTCTACCTTATCAGCTTCTATATCCTGTTCCACAGCTCCTATTCCTGATATATAAATATTTTCTCCTATAAGTTTTCCTCCAATTTTTCCTCCTCCACTAATTTTAAAATTTTTTGAACTAACTTTGCCTAGTATATGACCACTTCCACTTATAACACCATCAGTACAAGTGACATCTGATTCAACCTTACCACTCCCACTTATCTTAAATTCATTTGTAACAATAGCTCCTTCTACATTACCACTTCCACTTATTTTAAAATCTTTAGTAAATATATTTCCCTCAACTTTACCACTTCCACTTATCTTGAAATCTTCACATTCTATGTCTCCTACAATTTTTCCACTCCCTAAAATTTTTACACTTCGGAATTTTCCGCCACTACATCTACCACTTCCTGAAATGTATAAATTCCCCAATTCATTATTTTCCATTTAATTTCCTCCTTAAATATAACATTGTTTTGTTAGTATTGTGAATTATATATATTCTTAAGTTACACATTATAAGATTATACACGCTTTAAAGTCCCTATATATAAACTATATTACTGTTAAGTTTATAATCTCAAATTGTACTTTTATTTTTTATTGTCGTAACATTGTTACGTTATATTGTTATAATATCATAACTTTGTTACATTGTAAATATTTTTTCTGAAAATTATAAATATTACTAAATAAAAAAAACTTACAAGTCATATAGATTAACTCTTATGACTTGTAAGTTAAAAAAGATTTTAAAGGAAATCAACTGTGTATAATATATTTTAAATATTTAATAATTTATATTTTTGTATTAATTATTAAATTCTTTAACAAAACTTTTAATCTGTTCTTCCATAGTTATCCAAGAACGTTTAGCAAAAACTACTTTAACATCCTTTTCTTTAACTTTATTTTTTATGTTTTTACTTAAAGTATGTCCTATGAAATCTGTTAATACTACTACCAAATCAGTATTGTAAGAAATATCCATTTTCTTTTCATTTTTCTTTCTGCCTGTTACATGTTCAATATCATTAAAACCATAGCTTATTAGTTTTTTTCTTATAGGTTCTATTCTGTCTCCCCCAATAACTAATACGCTCATATTCCCCCTCCTCATTTTGCATTTATTATTTAATACATATACAACTTTATACAAATAATTTTCCTATGTTATAAATTAAGAAACATATTACCCAAGCTATTACAGTAGTATAAACTGCTGAGAAAATAGCCCATTTATGTGAATTGGTTTCTTTCTTTACTGTTCCTAAAGCTGCCATACATGGTGAATACAATAATGTAAATACCATAAATGTATATGCTGTTAATGCTGTGAAATTTGCTCCTAATGCTGTTCCAAGAGCTTCTTCTGATACTGCATAAACAGTTGCCATAGTTGCAAGTACAGCTTCTTTTGCAAGCACTCCTGTAATTAATGCAACACCTGCTTGCCATGTTCCAAACCCAAGCGGCTTAAATATTGGAGCAATGATACTTCCTAATTTACCTAAAACACTTTGTGCTGAACCTGGTTCAACGTTCATTGGTAAATTAGATAATACCCATACAACCACTACAATGGCAAAAATAATTGTTCCTGCTTTTTTAAAGAATGCAGATGCTTTTTCCCACATACGAAGTAAAACACCTTTTACTGTAGGTATTCTATATGGAGGTAACTCCATTAAGAAATAAGATTTTTCACCTTTAAATAATGTTTTGCTAAATATTTTAGCACAAATAATAGCTACTAGAATTCCGATTAAATATAAAGAAAATATAACAAGTCCGCTAACTGATAAGAATCCAAATTTTTTACCTGTAAAGAATGCTGCTGCAAAAGTTGCATATACTGGCATTCTTGCTGAGCAAGATATAAAAGGATTTACTAAAATAGCAATCATTCTATCTTTTTTACTTTCCAAAGTTCTTGTTGACATAATACCTGCAACATTACATCCTGAACCTATAATCATAGAAACTGCTGTTTTACCATGAAGTCCTAAACTAGACATAAATCTATCCATAACATAAGCTGCCCTAGCCATATATCCACTATCTTCTAAAATACCAATTATTAAATACATAACTAAAATTAATGGTACAAAAGTTAGGACCTGTCCCAAACCATCAATTAACCCTTCAGTAATAAACTTTGATAAGAATGGAGATGCACCTGATAAAGCCCCTTCGGCATACTTTTCTAGTATTTCAAATAACTGTCCAACCTTTTCACCTAAATAGTCATTACCAAAACTCATAGTAATCTGATACATAATAAACATTATAAGTGCGAAAATAGGTAAACCTAAATATTTATTGGTAACAACTTTATCTATCTTATCTGATACGGTCTCTGCATATTCATCTTGTTTTTGAATTTTTCCATTTAAAATTTTTCCTATATATTCATATCTCTTGTCTACAACTACATTTTCTGGTTCAAATCCATAAACTTTTGTTAAATAATTAATACTTTCTTCCACTTGTTTTAATACATCTTTTAATCCTTTTTCAGTTATATAATTAACCATATAAGAATCATTCTCAATAAGTTTCACTGCAGTCCATTTACTTGGATAATCAAGTACATCTTTATGCATATCTAACTTATATATAATCTCCTTCAATTGACCTTGAAAATCATTATCATATTCAAGTTCTAATTCTTTATTATTTTCTGCTTTATCAGCTATTTTTAAAATAGTATCTAAAAGATCATTAATTCCTTTTTTTCTTGCTGCAATAGTCGGAACAACCTCTACATCTAATTCCTGCGAGATAGATTTAGCATCAATTTTTATATTTCTCTTTTCAACCTCATCCATCATATTTAAACTCATAACCACTTTACAACCTATTTCCATGATTTGAGTAGTTAAATACATATTTCTCTCAAGATTAGTTCCGTCCACAACGTCAATTACTACGTGAGGTTTTTCTTTAACTAAATAATCTCTTGCAACCACTTCATCTTCTGAATAAGCACTTAAACTATAAGTTCCTGGTAAATCTACTATTCTTAAAGTTTTCCCCTTATATTTTAATTTACCCTCTTTTTTTTCAACTGTAACCCCTGGCCAATTCCCAACATGTTGTCTAGCACCTGTTAATGCATTAAACAAACTAGTTTTTCCGCAGTTGGGGTTACCCATTAAGGCTACTACAATTTCTGAACCCATAAATATATCCTCCTAAAAAATTTAATTACTTACCATAACTTTACCTGCCATAGCTCGTCCCAAAACTATTCTTCCTTCACCTAATCCAACAATTAAATTACCATCGGAGTTTTTAACCATTTTCACCTGTGACCCCGTATTAAATCCCATTTCCATTAATCTTTTAACAAAATTTTCATTTCCTACAATCTTTATAATTTCTACAACTTCACCTGAATTCACAAAGCTAAGTGGCATCATAATTTTTCACTCCTTCTTGAAGAAATTTATTTGCTTTTTTATTTCTCCCCTAAAATCCTGTTATTTTACAATTATATCCTTTGCTTCTTCTTTTCTTAAAGTAAGCTTGTACCCTCTTAAAGCAATTTCTATAGGATCTCCTAGTGGTGCCTTTCCTGTTACTTTTACTTTAGTACCCTTTACTATACCAAGATCCATAATTCTTCTTCGTACTCTACTACCCTCTTTAATATTTAAAACTTCATATTCATTTCCAACCTTACATTTATCTAAACATAGTTCCATTTCCGATTTCACCCCTTAATCATTAACCTATCTTTTCGTTGAAATTGATATTTATTATCATCTGTTAATTATTATACATTACTACTTTTATTTTTGCAACAATAAATATTTTATTTATTAAAATTATTTGCTTTATTATAAAAGTTTTGTTGCATTAAAATCTTTGTTTATGTACATAATACATTATGAACGTAGCTTAAGGAGGACCTGCAAAATGTCATATAAAATTTTAGATAATTGTATTAGTTGTGGTGCTTGTGCTCCTGAATGTCCTACAGAAGCAATTTCTCAAGGTGATACTATTTTTAGAATAGATCCTGAAAAGTGTATTGAGTGTGGAAATTGTGCTGCTGTGTGTCCTGTAGGTGCTCCAGTACAAGATTAGTTTTAACTTTAACTTCTCATTTAAAACAGAGAAAAATAGGTTTTAATATTTTTCTCTGTTTTTTGTTTTTTTATAAATTCTCACCATTATTTTTGGAAAATTTATAATTTTGTTATTTTACTTTTACAAATTTGTCTCTAAATCGCAAACCTTTTCTAATGTATTCTATTAAACCCCTTGTATTTATGAGCTTTACACTAAATTTTCAAGTTAATTCCATGTAATAAAAACACTTTATTTTATTACATTAATATGATATTATATTCATAAAAGATTATAGAGGAGGATTTAGTTATGGCATATAAAATTAATGATAACTGTGTAAGTTGTGGTGCTTGTGCATCTGAATGTCCTGTAAACGCTATAAGCCAAGGAGATTCTAAATATGTTATAGATGCAGCTACTTGTATTGACTGTGGAAACTGTGCAAACGTTTGTCCAGTAGCTGCTCCAGAAGCTGAATAATTTACTTATCTGGATTAAAAAAGTACAAGCTTTAAAGCCTGTACTTTTTTAACCTATTATTTTAATATTTAATCTTCATTAATATTTTTAAATCCATTTCCTAAAATCTCATATACATCATAGCTAACTACGAATGCCCCTTCGTCTATTTCCCGCAAATAGTTCCTCAATTGAATAAATTCTTTTTTAGAGAACACACAGGTTATAACTTGTTTTTCTTTATTAGTATATGCACCTTTAGCAATATATACAGTAGCCCCTCTATCTAAATCATTAGTAATAAATTTTATTACTTCATCGCCTTTTTCTGTGACTATTTCAACCTTTTTACATATGTTTAAACCGTTAATAACTTCATCTACAGTAAAACCATTTATTATAATTCCTACTAAAGCATACATTCCTTTTTTAGGTCCAAAGGCCATCAGAGCAAGAAGAGTTACTACGCAATCAGACATTAATAGAGCTTTACCAATATCCATGTGCGTATACTTATTAACTATTTTAGCTATTATATCTGTACCACCTGTAGAAGCCCCTTGTTCAAACACAATTGCCATACCTATAGCACTTAATAAAATACCTATAACCATCTCTATAAATAAATCATCTGTAATAGGATGCGCCATTGGCATAAACTTTTCTAATATCCTTAAATAAAAAGCAAAGGCTAAACTAGAATAAATGGTTTTCCCTCCAAATTGTGCTCCAATAAAAATAAAACCTATAATAAATAAAATTATATTAAGTATTAATGTGAAACCACTAAGAGTTAAAATAGAAAAATATCTAGTTAATACCATAGCAAGCCCTGTAACTCCACCTATAGCTAAATTATGGGGATTAAGAAAAAAATAAACTCCCACTGATAAAAATAATAATCCTATATTTATAAATAAAAATTCTTTTAAATTTTTTTTATTTATCATACACATCATTTCCTTTACCATAATTTTTAAACATCTATTCCATCTCTTGATAAAACTCCTTTACTATAATAATGCTTAACTTCTTTCATCTCTGTAACTAAATCAGCAAAATCTATAATTTCCTGTGGAGCGTATCTTCCTGTTAAAACTGCCTCCACTTTCGGATTTCTTTCTTTTAAAACTTTAATTACTTCTTGTGGAGAAAATAACTTAAAAAATAATGCTATATTAATTTCATCTAAAATTACTAGATCATATTCTCCGTTTTTTAGAATATTTCCACATCTTACAAGAGCTTTTTTAGCTAAATCTTTATCTACCTCTGAGGGTTTCCTATTTATAAAGCAACCCGCACCAAATTGTTCTATTTTTATGCCATCTACAACTTTTTCTACTTCAGTTTCATGATATTTCATATCCTTTACAAATTGACCAATATAAACTTTTTTACCTGCAAAATGAGCTCTTAGGGCTAATCCAAATGCTGCCGTTGATTTTCCCTTTCCATTCCCAGTATAGACTTGTACAAATGATTCTTGCATGTTATCCTCACCTTTCTTCCACATAATTCTATAATATCATATTTATGATATTCTAAAAACACCTTTTACATGAATTTAACCCTATTATTTAAGTTTTTTGAATTATTGTTAATATTCAAGTAATTTTTCTTAATTATTAATAAACTTACGATAAAATTTACTATACTTTACATAAAGTTATAAATTTTGTAATGAAGTCTATTTTATTTGTATAACCCTTTCTTAAATAGTTTTGTCTAAAATACCTTTTTCTTTTAATATCCATGTAAAAACTTTTTTTGTTAATAACACATTACTAAACTTTTAAGTATAAAATTAGATGTAAAAATACTAAAAAAGTACAAACTTTAATTATAGCTTGTACTTTTTTTACTGTAAACTTACGGTAATTTGCTTTATATTTATAATTAATCCTCGTGTATATTTTTAAAACCATTTCCTAAGATTTCATGTACATCATAAGTAATTACGAAAGCTGTATCATCTATTTCTTTTAAATAATTTTTCAATTTAATAAATTCTTTTTTTGAAAAAACACAAGTAATAACTTGCTTTTCTTGATTAGTATAGGCACCCTTTGCAGTATATACCGTAGCTCCTCTATCTAATTCATTAGTAATAAACTTTTTAACTTCATCCCCTTTATTGGTAACTATTTCAACCTTTTTGCAAATATTCAATCCATCTATTACTATGTCTACTGTATATCCTAGTATGATAACCCCTATTAAAGCATACATTCCTTTTTTAGGGCCAAAGGCTACCATAGCAAAAAGTGTTATTATAAAATCTGATATTAGCAATGCTTTTCCTATGTCCATATGTGCATATTTATTAAGTATTTTAGCTAATATATCTGTTCCACCTGTAGATGCACCTTGTTCAAATACTATAGCCATTCCTATTGCACTTAATAAAATACCTATAAGCAATTCTATAAATAAATCTTCTGTAATAGGATGATTCATAGGACAAATTTTTTCTAATAGCGCTAAATAAATGGATATAGCAAAACTTGCATAAATTGTTTTTCCTCCAAATTTAGGTCCTATAAAAATAAATCCCAGAATAAGTAAAAGAGTATTTAATATAAAAGTAAACTGTCCCATTGTTATTACAGGAAAATATTTACTCAAAACCATTGCAAGGCCTGTTACTCCTCCAACCGCCAAATCATGTGTGTTTAGAAAAAAGTAAACTCCAGCAGCAGCCAAAATTAATCCTACATTCATAAGTAAAAATTCTTTTAAATTTTTCTTAGTAATAGCCATACTACATATCTTCCTTTCTAGTTATATTAATTATAAAGTTGCTTTTATAATTTATTTTCTACATACACTTTTATATTTTATGCCTTGTTTGTTTACATATTCTTATAATACCATATTTATCTTTTTTTTAAAAACATAGGGTTTCCAAAGTTATTACTTTATTTTACTTTTTTATCTTTTTTTATGATTATTTTACTATATTTATTATTGTATATATATGAAATTTCATATTAATTAAAGTTATACTAAATTTTTAATTATTATCTTTTATTTTTTTAGAATTTATGTATAATACTTCATATTTTTATGAAATTTCAATAGTTATATATTTTAAAATAAAAGAATCCAAAGTTATTTTAATTTGTTAAAATAACTTTGGATTCTTTAAATTGTAAATCATATTTAGCATAACTAAACAAAAAATTTTATAATTTTATCATATAATTCCTGTGCCGTATCTGCCTCTAAAAATTTACCTTCTACTCGTACTATATACTTATGAGTACACTTTCCGCATTCCCCAAGGCATTTATTCATAGTAACTTTAAATTCAGGATGATATTTTTCTAAAAGTTCTATTACTTCTTTAGCACCTTCATTTTCTTGACAAAAGCTTATTTGCACATATATCACCTTTTCTATAAAAAAACTTATATTAACATTATATAGTTAATATAAGGAAATTATAACATATACTCTTTATTTTTGCCTAGTACTAAGTTCCTTTATTTGTTTCACTAAGTCTTCTTCTTTAGAAAATATATTAATGCCTTGTTCCTTTTTTCTACCTATTACATAAGCTTTAATATTACTATCTATAGCTGCCCTTATTTTTTCCTCTGTTCCTCCTTGTACCCCACTATCTTTCATTAAAATAGCTTGTGCATTACACTCCTTTATAAATGCGATATTAAGTTCGTAACTTATAGGTCCTTTTATAGCTACTATATTCTCTGGTAATATTTTTAAATGATCTAATTCCTCCATAACTTTTAAAGTAGGAAGTACTCTATGAATTATTCTATTTTCTAAATTGAAATCTATAATCTTTTTTATATTTCTACTTCCAGTAGTATTTAATATATTTCCCTGTAAATTTTTAAGCTTTGGTAATAATTCTTCATAACTATGTACAACTACCACATTATTATTTTTATCTAATTCACCATTTTTATCATAAATATATTTATCTACTACAGAAGGTCTTTCATATCTTAAATAATTTATATTCATATCGTTACATGCTTTTTTTAAATTTTCAGTAACTATTAATGCATAGGGATGAGACCCATCTACAAATATATCTATGTTATATTTCTTAATTACATTTTTTAATCCCTCTACATCTAATGGAGTTGTATTTAACACCTTATATTTATAATCCTTTAACAATTCTCCACCATATTCTGTTGCTGTAGATACAAATATATCCTCTGTAAATTGATTTAATAATGATAAAATTTTCTTTCCTTCTGAAGTACCTAAAATTAATCCTATCATATATAATATCTCTCCTTATTATATTATAGGCTATGTTAGCCGAAATTCTTTTCTAACATAGCCTATTATTTATATAAGTAAAACTTTATCTTACTTTATACCCTCTTGGAGTTATAATCCTATTATTTTCAATATAACTTTGACTATTTCCTACAACTACTATAGAAAACATATCTACAACCTCAGTATCAAAATTATCTAATGTAAATATACGAACTTCTTGTCCTTCTCTTAATGCATTTTTAACTACACCTATTGGAGTTTTTCCATCCCTATATTCTTTTATAATGTCCATACATTCTGCTAAATAATGTGGTCTTCCCTTACTTTTGGGATTATATAAAGATATTATAAAATCCCCATCAGCAGCATTTTTCACTCTTTTCTTAATAAGATCATAAGGAGTCATAAGATCACTTAAACTTATATTGCAATTATCATGCATAAGTGGAGCACCTAAAACTGAAGCTGCTGCTGAAGATGCAGTAACACCTGGGATTATTTCTATTGCAGCATCATTTTTAAGTTGAAGAATTAATCCTGCCATACCATATATTCCAGAGTCTCCTGTACTTATAACAGAAACTACTTTGTCCTCTGCAAGTTCTATAGCTTTTCTACATCTTTCCTCTTCACCTTTCATGCCTGTTTTAAAAACTTCTTTTCCTTCTAAAAGAGGTTTTACCATTTCTATATATTTAATATATCCTACAATAACATCACTTTCTTCTATAGCTTTTTTCGCTTTAACTGTTAAGTAATCAAGACCTCCTGGTCCTATTCCTATTACATATAATTTTTTCATTTCATTTCTCCTTTTTAATATAAAGAACTTATACTTTAAATTAAAATATAAAACTTCGTAGCTTTAAACACCAGATATTTACAGTTGATTGATTTTAATATATTATACGGACTAGATCGTTTTAAAAAGTTTACCTATACATAAGGTCATCCCTTGCATTGGCATTTTATCTGTAAATAAGATTCCACCTGATAATTCCACAGAAGGCTCACACACACATCTTATTCCTAAAGTTTTTTCAACAAAGTCAGAACCCTTATATTTGCATTGAACTTTTTTAATCTCTTCCTTACTAAAAACTTTCATTTCACAATTTAGATTCTGTTTTAAGTTAATAATAGCTTCTTCTTTTTCTTTTATCCAAGCAGTACCAATAATTTTTACACTTCTCTTATCTATATTCATTTCACTTAACTTTTTAAAAACTTTTTCTTCCATAGAAAAAGAATCATAATCTTTTTTACATCCTATTCCTAAAACTATATTTTTTCTTATAAGTTTTAAAATTGGGATGTTATCTATTTTTTCACCAATATCTAATCTTACTTTATTGGTAACTATAACTATTGCCTTATATTTTTCATCCTCTTTATAACTTTCATAACCTTTTGGAAGTAAAATTTTATTATCTTCATCTAAAAAAGCTACCTTTTCTCCATGAACTAGAGAGACTGCTACATCCTTACATATTTTCATATCATCTATTATAAGCTCATTATCCTTAGCTATAACATCCGGTGCAATAACTCCTAAATTATCTGTAGCCGTTGTTATTATAGGCATAGCACCTAAATAACTTGATAATTTTTGTGTAAGTTCATTAGCTCCTCCAATATGTCCACTTAAAAGTGAAATAATATACCTTGAACTATTGTCTATTACTAATACTCCTGGATCTTCTGTTTTAGATTTTATAAAAGGTGCTATACTTCTTACAGCAATACCAGTGGAACTTATAAATATAACAAAATTAAATTTTGAGAAAGCCTCCTGTGTAACGTCCTTTATTCCTCTTTCTTTAACCTCGCATCTTTTATATATATGTGTTTCATAAATATTGCTTATATTTTCGGCAAGCTTATTTCCAGCTTCAGTAACACAAATTATAGCCATAAACTCTCTTAAGGATTTTTTCATTATTTATTTCCTTCTCTAAACTTACTTTCCTTCTCTAAACATATGAGTGAAAGTTTTATCATATAATTTACTCTTATCATATTCACAATCTATAAAATCACCAACTAATATTTGTGCACATTTTGTAATACCAGCTTCATGTACTTTTTCTGCTATATCATCTAATGTTCCATATATTACTCTTTGATCTTCCCAAGTAGCTCTTTCAACTATAGCTATTGGAACATTTTTTCCATAACCTTTTCTTAACTTAGCAACAACCTTTTCAATCATACTAATAGATAGGAATATAGCCATTGAAGCTCCTATTCTTGCTAAATTTTCTAGATCTTCAGTTTCCGGTACTGGAGTTCTTCCTTCTACTCTTGTTAAAATCACTGTTTGAGTAATTGATGGTAATGTAAACTCTTTTTTAATAGCTGCTGCAGCCGCCATACAAGAACTTACCCCTGGTATAACTTCGTATTTTATATCACCATGTTTATCAAGTTCATCCATCTGTTCTTTTATAGCTCCATATATTGAAGGATCTCCAGTATGTAATCTCACTATTATTTTTCCTTCTTTTTCTCCTTTTAACATAACCTCAATAACTTCTTCTAATGTCATAGAAGCAGAATTATATTTTTCCACTCCATCTTTACAGAACTTTAAATGTTCTGGACTTACTAATGAACCTGCATATATAACTATATCAGCTTTAGCCAAAGTATTTCTTCCTTTTACAGTTATTAAATCTACATCTCCAGGACCTGCTCCAATAAAGTATATCATTATTATTCCTCCTAAAATTTGCTCTTATTATTTACGTCTTGCAATAATTAAACTCATATAATCTCTTGAATTTATAATCTCTTCTCTAGTTTTTAGAATTTCTTGTCCTTCTCTTCCAGCTCTCTTAACACATACATACTGGAATCCTCTTTCCTCTAGGAAGTTAATTACTTGTTCCTCAACCTTATAAAATTTCATTATAACTAAAAACTTCTCATCTTTAACAGAATCTAGTCTAGTAGCTGGAAGTATTAAAAGTGGCTCATCCCCAATTACTAATGGTTGCCCTGCAAGTGATGCAGAAGCACAGAAAGAAGTAATTCCTGGAATAGTTTTTACTTCAAATCCTTTTTCTTGCATATGATTTAAAAGATAGATATATGTACTAAATACAAATGGATCTCCTATAGTTAAAAATGCAACATCTTTACCAGTAGCTAAAATGGCCGCAACTTCTTCATAAGCCTCATAAATTTTTTGTTCTTGTTCAGCTCCTCCCATTGGAAAATGCTTAAATAAAACTTCAGTACCTTCTTCTATATAATCCTTTGCTATTTCATAGGCAATACTTTCTCCATCCTTCATAGCTGTTGGTACTACAACTACATCTACTTTTTTTATAGTATTTACTGCTTTTAATGTTATAAGTTCCTTATCTCCAGGACCTACACCAATTCCATATAAAGTTGCCATCTCTATTCTAGTCCTCCTTATTTTCTTGCTGTTAAAATAAATATTGGATTCATACCCATCAACATGTAACTTTGACCACGGGTTTTGCTTACCGAAATTTGAGTACATTCTACTTTAGAATTTAAATCTTTTAACTTTTTCATTGCTGTATAAAGATTATTTATTGTAATAAAATTTAAAACCATTATACCCTCATCTTTTAACAGTCTTAATGATTCTTCAATTATTTCTTCCAGTTCTCCACTACTTCCACCTACGAAAATGGAATCAAATTTTTCATTCATTGATTTAAGATGTTCCATTGCATTTCCTTCTAATACTTTTAAATTAATAGCTTGAAACTTTTCTATATTTTTATAAATAGTATCTAATGCAGCTTCATCTTTTTCTATGCCGATTACTTTTCCTTTTGTTGCAATCTTAGCTGCTTGAACAGTAACAGACCCTGTTCCTGCTCCTACATCTAATACATTCGAATCCTCTCTTAATTCCATTTTTGCAATGCTAAGAATTCTAATTTCTTCCTTAGTCATTGGACAATCACCACGAATAAATTCATCATCTCTTATATATTTCATTTATTTATTCCTCACTTATTTTGCAACACTTATTTTTAAATTTAATCCCTTTCAATAACTAAAACACTAAGATGAGAAAATTCTCCTTTTGCAACTTCCTCTATATTCCCTTTGAAAATCTCCTCATATTCATAAGATAAATTTGCTCCTACATATGCTTTACCCCGTATATTATTTTCTACTAAGGACTTGCATAATGTTTGTGGAGTAAATTTATTATCTACAAGCCAAAAACTTAATTTATATTCTTTTACTATATCTAAAAAGTCCTCTTCTCGTCCATGCATACTTCCTACATATGCATTTTGCCAAGGAAGTGCGAGTTTACTAGCAAAATACTGGAAGGAACTAATACCTGGTACTACTTTTACATCTTTTGAAATTGTACTTTTAATATAATTAGTAATACCATAATAACAAGGATCTCCCGATGCTATGATTCCTAATGATTCATATTCACCATTTTCATATAAGTCCTTTAAATCTTTAAGGGACTTTATTATTATTTTATTATTGTCTATAAAATCAATACTTTCCATAGCTCTACTAAACCCAACTATTGCTGAAACATTTGTTAGGCATTTCATAGCTTTGGGAAGTATGTAATCTCTATGCCCCGGCCCTAAGCCTATAACATATAAGGTTGTTTTATTCTCCATAAAAAACACCCCTTCTTAATATCTTACTAAATATCTAAAAGGATTTATATAATATTCCTTTTTTCATAGAATAAAGAGCAATCTCCGCCTCTATAGTATCATGAGAATAGATTTTAATTCTATTCTTTATTTTTTTCCCAATTCTATCATAAACGTCATTATATTCTTCTCCAATTATGGCTACTGCACCCTCTGTGGTTTTTTCATTATATACTCTTTCAAAGAGTTCTTTAGGTGCACCCATTAAGGCAAGTTCTAATGCCAAAACCTCTAATCTTACATCGGATACTCTACTATGAGTTTGGAAACACCCAGCAGATATTTTACACATCTTTCCTATATGTCCTACCATAGTAATCTTTTTAATTCCTAGATTTTCACAACATTCCAAGGTAAAACCAACATAGTTAGACATGGTAACTAATTTGTTAGAATCTATATTTAATTCCTTACACATATCTTCTCCCATGTTTCCGAAAATAAGCACTGGTTCTTTAACACCATTTGCAAACTTTTGATTTATTTCTAATTTTACAGAATCCTTTAAAGCCTCTTCTGACATAGGAGTTACAATACCTGTAGTTCCTAAAATAGAAATTCCTCCTATTATGTTTAATCTAGGATTAAAAGTTTTTTTAGCTATTTCTTCCCCCTTTGGAACTGAAATAGTAATTTCAACCCCACAATTTTCAGGAAGAACTCCTTTAACTTCTTTTTCGATCATTTTTCTTGGTTCTGGATTAATAGCCCATTCACCTTTAGGAACATATAACCCTTCACCCATAACCATGCCTACACCTTTTCCACCTTTCAAGGTATATCCTGTATCTTTTTTATCTGCTCTAGCCCATATTTCTAGGCCATTAGTAATATCTGGATCATCTCCGGCATCTTTTAAAACACAACACTCTACATATTCCTTCTGTCTATTAACTTTTTCTATAGGAATCGTAATTTTTATACCTTTAGGTGTATCTATAGTAATTTCTGAAAGATCTTCGGTTCCATATAACATAAGTGTAGCAGCTTTTGCTGTAGCCGCAGCACAGGAACCTGTAGTATAACCACACCTTAGCTTTTTGCCTTCACTATATACATATAAATCTAGCATTCTTTTTCCCTCTTTTGGTTTAAGAATTTAACTTTTAAATAGTTAATTAGTCTCTTTTTACTATCATATACATTAAAGCATTCATAATAGAAGCTGCAACCGTGCTTCCACCTTTTCTACCTCTAATAGTAATCATAGGCATATTAACTGTTTCAAATTCCTCTTTAGATTCAGCAGCTCCAACAAAACCTATAGGTGCAGCAACAACAAAACTTGGATGAGCTTTTCCCTCTTCCATAAGTTCTTTTAATCTAAATAATGCAGTCGGTGCATTGCCAAACACAAAAATTTGTGCACCATCTTCTACTGCTTTCTCAACACCAGCCATAGAACGAGTAATTCCTCTTTCCTTTGCAATAGCTGCAACATCTAGTTCACTTACATAACATATAACCTTACATCCTAATTGTTCTAATGCTTTTTTATTTATTCCAGATAAGGCCATCTTTGTATCTGTATAAATAGTAACTCCTTGTTTTAAAGTTTCTAATGCACTATCTATAGCGCCTTCTCTTATATATGTAATATCCTTATATTCGAAATCTGCTGTGGTATGAATTACTCTCTTTATAATAGAAAGTTCTCTATCATCAAAATTATGAGGTCCCATTTCCTCCCCTATTATTTCAAAACTTCTTTTTTCTATATCCATAGGTTTTTTTATATAACTCATAATTTTATCTCCTTTATGATTTAAATTCTAAACAAATTATTTTTTCTTGTGTTTACTATACATTTATAGATTAATTATTGCTTTAAAAAACTCTAGATTATTAAAAAAATGAATATGAGCATATGCTCCTAATGTATTATTTTTTATATATCCACAATTCCATGTTTTAAGCTTACCTAAATAATTAACCTTACTAACTGTATAAATAGCATCTTCCTTATTATCTACATAAGATTTATGGAATTCATGACATTTTATTTTTAGCCCTTCAGGTAACATAGAATTTTTTTTATCTATAGAAACCTGCGCATACCCAAAATTTTGTAATCGTTTTGTCATATAAGAATTTCCACTAAAGAAAGAAACTAAAGATTCTTTCTGAACATTAGTATCTTCCCCATCCTTATAAATAAAGTTAGTTAAATACATCATTCCACCACATTCTGCATAACATCTTAAACCATTTTCTAAAGCAGTTTTTATAGATTTTAGCATTGAAGTATTTTTACTTAACTCATCATAAAACACCTCAGGATATCCTCCACCTAAATATAAAAAATCTAAATTCTTAGGTAATTCTTTATCACTAAGTGGTGAAAAATAAATAATTTCTCCTATTTCATCTAAAAGTTCTAAATTTTCTCTATAATAAAAACTAAAGGCCTTATCCATAGCTACACCTATTTTTAAGTTTTTATTTTCTAAATGAAATTTATCTTCATATTTTTCTACTTCCTTAAACTCTTTTAAAAGATCATCTATATCAACATATTCCTCTAAAAGTTTTGCACAAAGATCTATTTTTTCATCTAAATCTTCTATTTCACTACTTTGCACCAACCCTAAATGTCTACTTTCTAATTTTAACTCTTCATTTTTAGGTAAGTAGCCAAACACCTTTAAATTACAATTTGTTTCTATTGCCTGTTTTAAAAGTGTATAATATGAACTACTAATATTATTTAAAATAACTCCTCTTATATCAGCATTTCTAAAATCTCTAATACCATTTAATTCTGCACAAAGTGTAGCAGCTTGAGCTTTAGGCGATATTACAAGTACTGTAGGAAGATTTAAGGTTTTACTAACTTCATAAGTAGAACATTCTGTATCAATTCCTTTTCCATCATAAAATCCCATAACACCTTCTACTACTGCTAAATCTCCATTTCCTCTACTAAAGGAAGCCTTAACTCCCTCTTCTCCCATAATAAATAAATCTAAATTTCTAGAAGGAATTCCTGTAATCTTTCCATGAAAAGCAGGATCTATATAATCAGGTCCTACCTTATATCCTTGTACTTTATAATTTCTATTTTTAAGTGCCTTCATAAGCCCTAGTGTAACCGTTGTTTTTCCTCCACCACTGCTATTTGAAGAAAGTACTATAGCCTTCACTTTTAAATTCCTCCTTTAAAGATCCTTTAAAGCCTCTATTAAAATCTTATTTTTTTCTCTATCTTTAATAGCAAATCTAACATATTTATCGTTAAGATTTACATAGTTATTTGCTTTTCTAATTAAAATAGATTTTTCAAACAACTTTTCATATAATTTATTACAATCTAAGTTTTCTTCTAATTCCACTAAAACAAAATTTCCATGTGTTTTATATACTTTTTTTATAACTTTAATTTTTAGAAGAGAATTTATCATAAAATCCCTTTCATTTTTGATCCATTTTAAGCTATTTTCTATATATTCTTTATCTTTCAATACATATACTCCTGCAATTTCTGCAAAAGAATTTATGTTCCACGGATTTTGTTTTTTCTTTATTGTATTTAAAAATTCCTCATTTGAAGAAAACCCATATCCCAAACGAATACCTGGCATAGCAAAAAACTTAGTTAAAGCTCTTACAATAAAAAGACATTTATATTTCTCCACATAATCTTTAAGTGAAAGCTTTATATCTCCAACAAATTCAATAAAAGCTTCATCTATTATAAGTATTTTATTATTTTCCTCTGCATATTCTAATATATCCTTAAATTTGTTTTTTTCTATAATAGAACCATTAGGATTGTTAGGATTTGCTATCATTAGTGCTTCATTATACTTTAATGCCTCAATTATATCATTATAATCAATATATTTTTCATATAATTTGTCTTTTATATTTCTTTCTTGAAGATGAATATATTTTATTGAAACATTCCATTTTTTGCAACTTAATTCATATTCAGCAAAAGACGGTACTACTAAAGCTATAGATTTTACACTTCCTATAGCTAAATCTAAAAGTTCTGCTGCCCCATTACCTAATACCAAATAATCTTTATTTATTTCAGCATATTCACTTAATGCTTCTTTAAGTCTTCTATATTTAATATCTGGATAACGTACTAAAGCTTCCACACCTTCATTTACATGAAGCTTAAAACTTTCAGGAACTCCTAACGGATTAATATTTGAACTAAAATCTATAAGTTCTTTTCCCTTTAAGATTCCCTCTGTATAAACGTCTCCTCCATGTACCATAATTATTTAATCCTCCAACAAAGTAAAATTATAATAAAATATATTATATAAAGTAATATTTCTGATGTATACATAAGTTTAATACATTCTATTATATGTTGTTTTCCTAATTCTTTAATCTTATCACCTATAGTTGGTTTTTCTATAACTTCACCAAAATAAGTATTAGTTCCTCCTAATTGCACTTTCATAGCCCCTGCAGCAGCAGCCTCTGGATAAGCACAATTAGGGCTTTTATGATTTTTTCTATCTCTTATCATAATTCTAAGACTTTCTAATACATTCCCCCTAACTATAGGTGCTGAAAGCGAAATTAAAATTCCTGTAATTCTAGCTGGAATAAGATTAAATAGATCATCTACTTTAGCTGGAAAGAATCCTATATATTTATACTTCTCAGTTAAATATCCAAGCATAGAGTCCATAGTATTAATCCCCTTATACATCATGGCAAATGCTGAACCATAAGGTCCTCCGATCATAGCATAAAATATTGGTGCAATAACTCCATCTGCTGAATTCTCAGCTACTGTTTCCACATCTGCTCTTATAACTTCATGTTCTGTAAGACTTGATGTTTCTCTTCCTACAATATAAGAAAGTTTAACTCTCGCTTCTTTTAAATCGTCTTTTTCAAGTTCAGTATAAACCTTTTTAGCCTCATTTTTTAAACATTTACAAGCAATAGTAGTCCAAAGAATAATTATATTTAGAATATGATGTAAAACAACATATCTTCTTGTAAAGTATAAAAGAAAAAAAGGAATTAAAAAACTTAAAGAAGCTACTATTAAAACAATTCCTCCACCTAAGGCTTTTAAAAGTTTATTATTATCTTTACTCAAAGCTCTAGCCTTTTTTTGAAGAGCCGAAATAAGCTTTCCTATATATATTACGGGATGTGGAAATCCATAAGGATCTCCTATTATCCAATCAATTATAATAGCAGCTAGTATATCTAACGCATAATACATTTATATCAACTTCCTTATTACTTACTTTTATTACTTTCTTTGATAATCTTATATATTGCATCCATATCAACTGATTTTCTAACTATATCTGCAAGTTTATCTAATTCTCTTTCTCTTATATTTTCATATACTGCTGATTTTCTAACTTGAATATTTTTTTTATTTCTTAAAATATTACAAATATGTTCTCTAAAATTAACTCCATCAAAAACACCATGGATATAGGTTCCCATAACATTTCCTTCATCATTTACTGCGCCATCAAAAGAGTTAGTAGTCTCTTTATTTCTTTTCTCTATATTGAAAAACGGTGTTGCATGTTCCCCATAAGTACATACTCCCATATGAATTTCGTAACCATATATATCACCTTTAAAACTGTGGAAAGGTGTTTCTTTAACACTTTTATTAATACTTGTAGCTTCAACTCTTGTTGTCACCTTTTCTTTTTCAAAAATAGTTTCAATATCTAAAAGTCCCATTCCTTCTATTTCCTCTAGATCTGATTCTGTTTTATAAGGATCTTTTAAGGACTTTCCAAGAATTTGGTATCCACCACAAATACCAATTAACATGCCACCTTTATTAGCATAATTCTTAATTTCTTCTTCAATTCCAGCTTCTCTTATAAATTTTAAATCTTCAATTGTATTCTTACTTCCTAAGATAACAACTAAATCAGGATTTCCAAGTTCTCCTTTTTTATCTACAAATCTTACTGATATATCCTCTTCCATTGCCAATGCATCAAGATCTGTAAAGTTTGAAACATGTGGAAGTCTAATTGCAACAACATCAATAGGTGCAGTTATTTTCTTATTTAAATTTACCGCTCCATCTTCATCTTCTAAATCTAATTTAAAATAAGGCACAACTCCTAAAGATGGCTTATGTATTATATCCTCAAGCATTGTAAGTCCTGGCTTTAAAATTTCTACGTCTCCTCTAAACTTGTTAATTAAAGTACCTTTTACTCTCTTCTTTTCCTCCTCATTGAAAAGTAAAAGCGTTCCTGCAAGAGATGCAAAAACTCCTCCTTTGTCAATATCTCCAACTAAAAGTACCGGTGCATCTACAAGTTCTGCCATTCCCATGTTTACAATATCATTTTCTCTTAGATTAATTTCTGCTGGGGAACCAGCACCTTCCATAACAACCACATCAAATTGGCTCTCCATTTCTTCAAATTGTTTTTTTAACATTTCACTAAATTGAGGTTTCATTTTATGATATTCCATTGCTGTAGTATTGCCCCACACTTTACCATTAACAATGACTTGACATTTTTTATCTCCAGTTGGCTTAAGTAAAATAGGATTCATATAAGCTTCTGGTTCCATTCCACAAGCATATGCTTGAAGTACTTGAGCTCTTCCCATTTCTTTTCCATCTAATGTAATATAAGAATTTAAACTCATATTTTGTGACTTAAACGGAACAACCTTATAACCATCTTGTTTTAAAATTCTACATAATGCAGTAACTAAAATACTTTTTCCAACTGATGAACCTGTTCCTTGTAACATTATTCTAGCCATAACCCACAGTCGCTTCCTTTCATTCTAAGCTAAATAAATTTTATAAACCCTTAACCTTTTTATACATATATATATATAATCTTTATTTTTTTCCCATGCCTTTTTTAGTTTTACCTAAATTTTTATATTTTTCGTCTATAGCATCTTGAAGATGAGTTAGATATATGTTTTGAACCTTTTCATTTTCACCCAGTCCATGCATATATATTTTTGTTTTTATTCCTTCTGACTCCAATATAGATTTAAACGAATCATCATCATCTCCTGCCATATCATTTTGTGCATGATCTCCAGCAACTAACATAAATGGCATTAGGGTAACTTCTTTTATCCCTTGTTTTTTCATTAATCCAACTACTCTATCTATATAAGGATATCCTTCTACATTTGCAATATAAACATTGTTCATTCCTTCATCTTGAAGTACACATTGGAAACATGCATAAACAGCATTTGCATAATGTGCAGAACCATGACCCATTAATAGTACTGTTTCTCCATCTTTTATTTGATGTTTTAATGCTCTTGCCATTAATGTATAATCATCTGGCATTTCATCATCTTCACCTTTAAAATATAAAAGAGGTCTGCCAACTTCAATTCTTTTAAATAATTTTTTATACTTATGAGTAATTGTATTTTTTACATAATCAAATTCTTCCCCAGGTATCAAATGAAGAGGTTGAACCATAATTTCTTCAAATCCTTCTTTAGCCAACTTCTCTAATGCTTCCTCTGGAGTATCAACTTGCATGTTATATACTTTTTTTAATTTATTTATAATAATATGAGATGTAAACGCTCTTCTTATCTCAAAATCTTTATAGATATCTTTTATTTTATTTTCTATAGCTTCAATAGTTGCTTTTCTTGTTTCCTCATAACTTGTTCCAAAACTAACCACTAAAATCGCTTTTTTCATAATAAAACCCTCCTTAAAAATGTAATGCTATATTTTAGGTCCTCTAATTCCTCTTCTATTTGTATAAATAAAAAAACCTCAACATTAGTTGAGGAATTCCAAAAATATTTCTATAATTTTATACTTATTTTTAATATTTCTATTTTTTATCTTATGGTATAAAATTTATCTTTATTTTTAGACTTGCAATTCCCACCGAATGCAGATATCTAAAACTTTAGGCAGGTCTCCTGACTTATGATTCACTCTCCCTTTGCCCTTCCCCTTTTAATTTTAAGAGTGGTAATGCAAAGTTTGTCATCAATTACAGTAGCGGGGGCTGTAGTGGATTTAAACCACTTTCCCTTTTCATCTTTTATAAGAAACCTAAAATTTATTTATATATTAAGTTTTTCATTTTAATTTCAACCTAATTAAGACATTTTATTCTTATATATTAAGTTTATATTAAGTTTATATTCATGTCAATATTACTATTTTTAAGTAAAAATAATTTTCCATTATAAATTATAAAACAATCTACAAATTTTATAAATTTAGATACAATATCGTATAAACTCAATATATGAAAGTAATTAAAATTTCTTTCATACATATTAAGATTAGTTTTACAAGCTTAATATACTTTATTCATTAATATAATAGCTTTTCATTATTTTTAAGTTACATTAAAAAATAAAAGATTTAAAAATAGTTTTATTTTTTAAATCTTTTATTTTCACACCTAATTCAATTTAATATCAAAATATTTGTTACAATATAATTTAATATTTATTACTTAAACATGTTAATTAATTTTTTTAAAAAGCCTTTAGGTTCATCTTTTATTTTTTCTTTCTGTATATCTTTTTCCTCTATTTCATTAACCTCATATAATACTTTATAATCTTTTGTTATCAATTCTGTAAGTTCATTTTTAACACTATATGTTATATTTAATATATCTCTAGCTCTTGTCATTCCTACGTATAACAACTTTTTTGATGCTTCTTTTCTTTTTAGCAATCCATCATTAATTCCACATATAAAAACTACTGAAAAATCTAATCCTTTAGCACTATATATAGTAGATATGTTTAATCTATTTTTATCTGTGTTAAAACTATACTTATTATAATCCTTATTTAATATATCATATTCTATAGATTTCTCTTTTAATTTTTCTCTAATTATTTTAGCATATTCCATACCTTTATATTTTCCGTAGGGATATAAAATAGCCATATCTCCATATTGTATATTTTTTCTTTTTAAATCAATAATATTATTGATTATATGTTCTATCTCATCCTGAAAATTTTCACATTGAACTATTTTCGGAGTTCCACCACTTCTTATAATTGAATTAGTTTCAATTATAAAATCATTATCATCTTCACCACAACTTTTTACATTATCCATTAAGATGTTATTAGATAATTTTAAAATCTCTCTTGTATTTCTGTAATTTTCTTTTAGTATAATTGTTCTTCCAACTGCCTTTATTCCCAAAGACTTAAATGTATATTTTCTATTATAAAGATTTTGTGCTCCATCTAATGCAATTACAAGATGACTATGTTCTGGACTTCTTAAATTTTTAACTATAAATCTAAACCATTCCGCTTCTAAATCTTGTCCCTCATCAATTAAAATAGCATCATATTTAGGAAGTTCTTTTATTATAGATTCATTAATTTGTAAAATATTATTGGTAATATCCTCATCATAAACAGCCGTTTTAAATCCTATTTTTTTTGATAGTTTATTAATCCATCCATGCATATGAATTACTTCAATATTATTAGTTTCTTCTGTTCCACTTATAGAATTTTTAAGAAATGCAGCTAAAGTTTTATTATAGCATAGAACTAGTATATTCCAGTCTTTATGTGTTTCCTTTAAATATTTAGCTCTACAAGTTAAAATTACAGTCTTTCCACTTCCTGCAACCCCTCTTATTATTCTATGTCCATAACCTAATGCCTTAGCATAATTTTCTTGTTCTAAATTCATTACTTTAAAAATTTCATTATTATCTTGGGATAATTTAACTTCTTCAAATAAGTTTCCTCTTATCCTATTTATAGTACTTTGATTTAATTTTTCAAATTCAAATTTTGTAGGCAACATATTCTTTAAGATATCTTTTAGTAATTTACTATCTCTATTCTTTTCTATATTATTTAAATCATCTTGAAGTAATACAATCTCTGGTTCAAATAAATTATTTAGTTTTACTGTATTAAAACTCTTTTTATTTATTTTAGTAAACACAACTCCGTATCCATATGTAAATTTCAAATTTCCTTTGTATTCGCCTACCTTCTGAACTAAAAAGCTGTCTTGTTTTAATTTATTCACTATATGAAACATATAATCTCTAGCTTGTCTTAAGGGATTTGTACAACTTCCTAGAGTATTTAACTCAAATTTATTAAGATCAGCTTTTTGTATAGATCCTACTTCCCAATCTTTAACTTCTAAAACTACAATTCCTAAATCTGGTCCTAAAATAATAAAGTCTGGATATTTTTTATTTACTCTTAATTCAAACCAACATATGTATTCTTCAGGTAATATTTCTTTTAATATCTTAAATACCTTTTTTTCGCCAATAGTAACATTTTCTAAGTTACTAATACTATCAGGAATCATTATAGCCAAAGCTTTTCACCATCCTTCGTCAATATTCATTTATTATATTCACACAATAAATATAGTTCGAAATTTTTCAACATAACTTTTATTATATCGATCTTTTTTTATATAAATAAAGGATTACAGATAAAACAATTCCTGATATGCAACGATTTTATTCAAAAATAATTTCATTATAAATGCTTTCATTATTTTAAGAAGACAAAAAAAATGACTGAACCATATGATTCAGTCTGTTTTAATATAAACAAGCTTTTTTAATTATCCCTTAGTTTTTAATTGTTTATCTTTTTTTATTAAACCTTAGTCTTTGTTATCTTCTTTGATAACTTATTCTACATCATTGTAGAATTTTTATAACATTAATTTTATAGAGATCATAATGATACATATGATTTTGTGCAATAAAAAAAGTCTCTTAGCCACGCTGCTAAAGACTCCCATTTTATCTTCATATAAGCACATTGTACAAAATCTTCACCAATTAGTCGCTACTCATCCCCTTTCGCACTAATTACAAACATTTAAGGCAGGTATCCTGACTTACAAATCTTCCTTCGCTTTATCTTCCCAAAGTTAATTCAGTGATTTTATCAAGCGTCGTCCTTGCTTACAGTGATGGGTTCGTGTTGGATTTTCACCAATCTTCCCTATTATCCTTTAAAAGGCACCTAAAATATTGTTTTATTAAATTTAATTCTTTGATTTGTTTTCTGATTGTCTTAATTTTACTCTTAATTATTTATCTTGTCAATATTTTTCGTAATTTTATTCTTATATAAAAAAGCTCACAAGTACAAAAATACTTATAAGCTTTAATTAACCTATTGACTTATTATTTCTTCTACTTTTAAAGAATATTCTATAAAGTTATTTAAAAAATTTCTTAGAATTTCATTATACTTTTCTTTATTTTCTAATTCACTTTTATTTATTTTTGCTATACAAAGCCATTCAGACTTATCATAATCTAGTGTTTCAAAATTTAATTGTGAAACTAACATACGACGTCTTTCGTACTTTTTGTCCCTATCAGACTTAATACCTTTATTTAACCTAGTAATAGCTGATGCTCCTGCTAACTTAGAAAGATTTTTTACTATATATATGTATTCATCATCCTCTAGGCAATCTGATAAATCTAACTCTGAAAAACCATTTCCGAATTGTTTATAATTTGCACCTAAAACCACATATGATTCACATTCTTTATTCTGTTTTTTCCATGGACCAACGCACATAAACATTCTGTAGGCTTTATCTTTTATTTTCATATTTTCAACATCATTATTATATTTAAAGGATCTTCCGAACATTCTAAAATAACAACTTCCCAGGTAACTTGCTTCCATTGCCATTGTCAATTCATCTATTCCTAATTGTAATTCTAACTTATCCTTTTCTATTATGATATTGTCCTTTAAATTCTCTTCTATTAAAATCTTTTTTACCTTTTGTACGTTTTCATTATTTATCAATCCTAAACTCATAAATAGTCCTCCTACGAATAGATTGTATCTTACCTATTTATTAACCATATTAAATTTCCTTATTTAAATATACCAAAAAAACTCTAAAATCTAAAAACATTTTTTTACAAAAAAGACTATTTCACACTTAAGCAAAATAGTCTTTTTTTATTTCATATATTTTTACAATAATTTATTCAGTAAAATATAACTTAGACATATCTTCAAACATATAAATAGGAACTAGTTTAGCTTCCTTTATGCCACCTAAATTCTTAACTGTAGCTATTTTAGAAATTGAATAATCCAATGGATATATAGCTACATCATTTGCTATAATTTTTTGAGCTTTTTCATATAGTTCTTTTCTTTTTCCCTCATTTACTTCTATTTTAGCCTCTTTAAATAATTTATCTATTTCTGGATTAGAATAACAAGAAGCATTAAATGGATTATTTGTTTCAAATGCTGGATAATATGCACTTGGTTCTGTCCCCATTACATAGGCATTAGTTACTATATCATAATCTCTTGGTTTATCTCCACCTGTTTTAGCAAAATAAGTTTCAGAATCTACACCTATTGGATTAACTTTAATACCAATGTCTCCTAGTTGTTGTTGGATTAAAAGTGCTAATTTTTTATCTGTTTCACTACCAGACATGTAATTAATATTTATTTTTAAATTAGAAGTTCCTGATTTTTTTAATAATTCTTTTGCTTTTTCTGGATCATACTTATATTTTTCAACCTCATCTGTATAACAACTTGTTTGAGGAGTTAGACAAGAATATGCAGGTTTAATATTATCTAAAGTTCCTGAATCAGCCTTTAGAAGTTCTTCCTTATTTAAGCCATATGCAATAGCTTGTCTTACTTCTTTTTTATCCAAACCTTTTGTTTTATTATTTATATTTAAATAATTTAACATATTTTCATCAAATGTATATGTTTTGAAATTTTCATCCTTAGAAAATTTATTATAATTTTCATTTGTTAGATAAGATGCAGTTATTTCTCCATTTTGAAAAGCTGCTTGTGCTGAATTTTTATCTGATACTATTCTAAAAATAACATTATCTAAATGAGGTTTTCCACCATAATAATCATCAAATCTTGCAAGGGTTAAAGCCTCTCCTTTTTTCCATTCTTTAAATTTAAATGGACCTGACCCTACTGGTTTTGAAGTTGATGCTTCATCCTTTTCTATATTCTTTTTCCCTTGAAAAATATGCTTTGGAATAGGTTTGAATCCTTCTAATGAAGCTTTAAAAGGAGTATATACTTGAGATAATTTAAATTCAACAGTCAAATCATCTTTTTTTGTTACCTGTACATCTTTTCCCCCAACAACAAAGCCATCTCTAGAACTTATATTTTGATTTTTATCTTGGACGGTTTTAATTGAAAATACGATGTCATCGGAAGTAATTTTTTTACCATCATGCCATTTTAAATTATCTTTTAATATTAGAGTATAAGTAAGCATATCATCAGAAACTTTTAGATCTTTAGCAAGATAATATCTTGTTTTATCTCCATCTTGTACAAATAAAGGATCATATAAAATATTATTTACTGTAAATGTAACTCTATTTAACTGAAAAAATGGATTTAAAGACGTTGGATCTGTTGAAGCAGAAAATATAAAATTCCCGCCTTCTTTGATTTTACCTTCAGTTTTTTCTTCTACTTTAGCTTTTTTTTCTTTTGATGTATCATTCTTAACGGTAGCATTACTAGAACATCCTACTAAAGAAATTCCTAACGTTAAAGCTATTAAAGAAGCTATTAATTTTTTTTTCATAATTTCTCACCCCATGAAATTTTCTTTAAAACTTTTTATACCATTTTCAATACCTATCACAAACAAAACAAAGTATATACTTTTATTTTCCATAATTCAACACAAAATCCCTTATATAGAAAATTACTATGAGGTTTTTTTTAATCATTGAAAAATTTTATAGATAACTAATAATCTTGTATATAAATTAACTATACTTTTAGTTTTTTACAATAAATAACCTTAAAAGAACACTACCTTTAAGGTTATTTGTATTATATCTTATTTTATGAAAATAACTGACGATCACTTACCATGTCTTCTGAACCTGTTTTCTCAAAACAAGAAAGCAACTTTTCCATAGTTAAACTTTTCTTTTCTTCACCCTTAAAATCAAAAATTATTTTTCCTCTATGCATCATTATTAATCTATTTCCATATTCTATAGCATGTTTTAAATTATGAGTTATCATAAGTGTGGTAATATTTTTTTCTTTAACAACGTTCTCTGTTATCTTCATTATCTTTTCAGATGTTTTAGGATCTAGTGCCGCTGTATGCTCATCTAATAATAGTAATTTAGGTGATTTCATTACTGCCATTATTAAAGATAAGGCTTGTCTTTGTCCGCCTGATAAAAGACCAACTTTATTATTTATTTTATTTTGTAATCCTAAATCTAAGGTAGCTAGTAGTTCCTTAAACCTTTTTTCATCTTTTTTATTTATAGCGGAACTTAAACCAAAACACTTACCTTTGTTATCTGCTATAGATAAATTTTCTAATATTGTCATAGATGGTGATGTTCCTTTTTTAGGATCTTGATAAACTCTAGCTATCTCTTTGCTTATTTTATACTCTTTTAATCTACTAAGATTTTTACCTTCTAATGTTATGATTCCCTCATCTACAGATATAGCTCCAGAAATCATATTTAATAAAGTTGACTTTCCGGCACCATTACTTCCTATTATAGTAATAAAATCTCCTTTTTCTACTTCTAAATTTATACCTTTAAAAATCTCGTTTTCATTTACAGTATCCTTATTAAAAGTTTTTCTTAAATTTTGTATACTAAGCAACTAAATCACCACCATCTGAATTTCTATTTTTTAAAACATTTTTTTCTTTTCTATTGAATAACTTAAAATTTGTATTATTTAATGAAAGAATCATAACTACTATTACAGCCGTTATTAATTTCAAGTCTGAAGGTTGTAACCATTTCACACTCAAAGCTAAACTTATTATGATTTTGTATAACATTGCTCCTACTATAGCAATAGTTGTTCCTTTCATACCTCCAATATTTTTTAGGAAAGTAGAACCTATAATTACAGATGCAAGTCCTGTAACTACAGTACCTGTACCCATAGTAACATCCGCAAATCCTTGATATTGAGCCATTAACGCTCCTGCAAAGGCAACTATACCATTAGATAGCATAAGCCCGAATACCTTTATAATATCTTTATCCACACCTAGAGATGTAACTAGACTTTCATTATCTCCTACAGCTCTTAATAAAAATCCTAACCTTGTTTTCAAAAATAAGTCTAATAAAACTTTAAATAGGATTATACATAAAACTATAATAAAAAACGAACTAAGTCCTTCTACTTTAAAAAATTCATAATCAAAAACTTTTTTCAAGCTAAATAGTTGTACATTAGGTTTTCCCATTATTCTTAAATTAATAGAATAAAGTGCTATCATAACTAAAATACCAGATAAAAGGTTAGTAATTTTTAATTTAACATGTAAAAGCCCTGTAATTCCACCTGCTATAAATCCTGCTATAATAGCAAAAATTAAACTTAAAAATGGATTCATACCACTAGATAAACATAAAGCTGAAACAGCTGCTCCTAAAGGAAATGTTCCGTCTACAGATAAATCTGGGAAATCTAATATTCTATAAGTTATAAATACCCCTAATGCAACTAGTCCAAATATAAATCCTTGTTCTATAGTGCTTATTAAAAAGAAATTCATTATTTTACACCTCCGCCAACTTTAATAGCTTTATCCATAATGATTTTAGGCATTTTTATATTCATTTTACCTATAACATATTCATTTACTGCTATTTGAAATTGTTTTTGTAAGGTTACAGGAATATCGCTTGCCTTTTTCCCTTTTAAAATCTTAGCCGCTTTTCTTCCCGTTTCTCTTCCCAATTCTTTATAATTAACACCTAAAGTTAAAAATGCTCCACCTTCTACATGAGCTTTTTCAGCTCCAAAAACAGGTATTTTTTTATTCATAGCATTTTGGGTTATCACAGCCATAGAAGATGCTATCATGTTATCTGCTGGCGTATATAAAACATCAACTTCATCTAATAATGATCCTATAACTTGTGGTACTTCGCCTATTGCTGTAACACCTTTTTTTATAACTTTTATTGAATACTCCTCACAAGCACTTTCCAATTCTTTAACTTGTGCTTCTGAATTAGCTTCACTAGTATTGTAAATTACTCCTATTTTTTTTGTATTTTGTAAAATATTTTTTAGAAGTTTAATTTGATCCTTTATTGGTGTTCTATCTGATGTTCCTGTAACATTCGTTTGGGTATTATTCATAGATTTAACTATTCCTGCTGCAACAGGATCTGTTATTGCTGTCATAACTATTGGAGTTTTTTTTGTGCAATTATATGCCGCTTGTGCTGATGGGGTTGAAACTGCAAATATTAAATCTTTTTTAGCACCTACAAATTTTCTTGCTATAGTATCTGCAGTAACAATATCTCCTTGGGCATTTTGAAAATCTATTAAGATGTTTTTCCCTTCTACAAAGCCTTCTTCCCTTAATCCCTCTATAAATCCTTCTCTCGAAGAATCTAAGGCCGGATGCTCTACTAGTTGGGAAATTCCTATAGTTTTCATTCCCGCTTTATTTTTGTTTTCTTTTGATGAACTGGAATTTGAGTATCCAGTTAGTCCTAGACATGTCAATACTAAACTTGAACATACGATTAACTTAGAAATTTTCTTTCCTACCATACTACCATCCTCCAAATATTTAATTATTAATTTGTATAATAGGTTTTTATTTAGATTTTTTACTTTATAAAATAAAAAAATCTCCATGTAAGGAGATAAGTTTTGTCAAAATAAAATAAACTTATAAAAATCTATAAAAGGGCATACTTTTACTGCTCCCATCTATAAATAATTATAGTTATTTTTTATTATCTCCTACCATTCTACAAAAACCTACAATTTTTAAACCACTATATAGCTACTTTGCTATACCCTACATAAAAATTTAATTATTCTACCACAACTTTTATACAAATAAAAATTGTTCTACTAAACTACTCTTCTACTTCAAACTACCATTCTACGTTTATAAATCAATTCTACTATATCTACATTATTTTCATTCAAAGTAAAAATAACTTTTTTGAATAAAATCAATTAATATTTTATGAAAATTTTCTGAAATTGTCAAGCTTTATTATTTAAATTTTATAAATCTGGAATTGATCTATGTCCAAGTCCTATAACTACTTCATTTAGATGCAAAAGTCCTATGCTCATAAATACACAAACACTTAAATGTTCTCCACATCGAGCAATACCAATTTTCCCTCCTACATTAAGTCCATTAGCTTTTTCTAAAACATAAGATAATGCCTCTCTAGTAGCCCCAGCCACTGCACCATCATGAACATGACAATCTTTGATAACGCCGCTTCTTTTAGCCGCTACTAATGCTCTTTCTATAACCTTTGCTATAGAATTATTGATACTTCCTCCTACATCTACCGCAGTAGTTAGTATTCCTAATTCTTTATAATATTTATCTAACTGTTTTTCTTCTTCTCTAGTTGAAATTGCCATTTTTACAGAGATTTTAGCTACATCAACACTATTATGTCCCATATATTCCAACTCACTTTCTTTTTTATAAATAAAAGTATTTTTATTTATTATACATTATTATACCCATTATACGCTACTAAAAGTTACATATAATTTAAAGAGGTTATGAAAGGTAATTTTAAACTTTTCATAACCTCTTGTTTATTAATATTTGATCTATGTTAAAGTTCTGTAGAATGAGTAAATGCTTTTATATAATTTTTAATATAAATATATTTTGCTTTAGAGAAATTCTTTTATCAGTATTATGATGTTTTAACAATGTATTATTTAAATTTAATATATTATTTTAGTTCATTCATCATTTGTTGAGATTGTGATTTTAGTTGTTGTACATCCTGTTCTGCAGCATCTTTTGTTGGGTACCAACCTTTTTTGTGCATAGCATCAAAAACTTTATATTGAACTTCTTGATCTCTTTTGAAATTATCTATTAATACATTTCTAAAATTTGTACATGATGATTCTGTAATCCCTGTACTATATGCACCAATTATTTGTTTTTCAGAAGTTAATAAATCATTCATTAAATCTTTTTCACTTAAATCAGCCATATTATTCATATTTAATCCCTCCATGTTTTCCTATATTTTACCTAATATATTTTTTTAATTTTTTGCATTATTGATGAGAGTCTAAATAATTTTTTAAGTTTGTAAAGTTTTGTTTATGAACAGCTGCAGCTTCATTACATAAAGTTTTTAAACATTCATCTGTACAATATTGAGCATAAAGATTAAATTTTTTATTCATTAAACATTCGTGATTTAATTGGTCACCCATTGTTTTTAAGTTTTTAGCATCTATTTGTGGCTTAGAAGAAGTATTGTTTGTGCTATTAGAATTATTCATATACATATTCATATTCATTTTAAAACCTCCTTAAAATTTTTTTACCTCTTACACCACTTATAATTCCCTTAATACATCTTAAATATATGTGTAAAATTAAAAATGTATAGTAATTAAAATCATTTTATGGGTATATTTTTATGTAATTTTTTCATTATAATAAATTTAAATAAAACATTTTCCTATATATCTTTATACATAGAAAAATAAACAAAAAAACTAAGTAACTAATTAAAGAAAATTTTATTAAGTATAAGTAAATACTTATATTACTAATAATGTTTAAAAAAAGATAGTACTTAAATTCTTAAAAATTAAAGAAATTAAGTACTATCTTTTTAACCTATTTTATAAATAATACAATATATAAAAGCATAGTAAATACATCTACCATCTCATAATTACACCCTAAAGTATCTCCGTTTAACCCACCTATTTTATTATTACATAACATATTAAATAGTGTAGATACTATTAAAGCACCTACTATTAAAATAAGTAAATATTTTATTTCTATAAACTTAAATAAAAATAAAATGGTTATTATAATACTTAATATAAGTCCTTTTATCCCTATATTTTGAATGTATATATTAGCTGAACTAATCTTTTTAGCTGGTTTTCCGATATTACATATATACACTACAGATAATCTTCCTATTATAGGTGCAGCAATTAAAATATAAGTCATTCCACTTTGTATTATGGTAGTGATTGCCGCAAATCTTAATAACATATCTGCAATAATTGCAATACAAGCATAGGTTCCTATTCTACTATCTTTCATTACTTCTAAAAGTTTTTCCTTTTCACCTTTAAAACAAAAAAATCCATCAAAAGTATCACCAAGTCCATCTTGATGTAGCCCTCCTGTTAATATAACTGGAACTATAAGTACAATTACTGCTATAATAGTTGCAGGGAAAATTGGATTTAAAAGTTTATATATCCCCCATTGAATTGAACCTATAAAAAGCCCAACAACTGGAAAAAAGAAAGCACCATCTCTAAAATTTTCTTTTTCACATTTTAAGCACTTATTAATAGGAATTCTTGTAAAAAACTGAAAATAAAGTAATAAGTTATTAAAAAATTCTTTCATAATTTCACCTACTATTCATAAGTCAATTAATAATTACTCATTAAAAATATCTATCTTTAAATATAATATATCTTTTTATTACATAGTTGTATAATACTATTTTAATTTAACTGGTAACCCACAAGCCACTAAATAAACCTCATCACTTAGAGATGCCACATATTGATTTATAAATCCTGCAATATCTCTATATATTCTACTAATTTTATATTCTGGAACTATTCCCCACCCTACTTCATTAGTAACCATAACCAAATCTAAGTTCATGTTTCTAGCTTTAGTTATTAATTTTTTAAATTCATTTTTAATAAGTAGGACTATATTGTCCATATCTTCCTTAGAAAAATTATCAAAATCTCTTTCCTCTTCAAATAAAAGATTTGTAGTCATTATAGTAATACAATCTAACAGTATTGCGCCACCTTTAAAATTTTCTATGGCCTTATCTAAATTTTTAAATCCTTCATGAGTTTTCCAGTTTTGATTTCTACTTTCTTTATGACGCTGAATTCTATCTTTCATCTCCTCATCTGTAACTATAGCAGTTGCAATATAAAGAACATCATCTCTACCTTCATAAATATTTTCTGCATATGTACTTTTGCCACTTCTACTTCCACCAGTTACTAAAGTAATTTTCGACATATTGTTTTTCACTCCTTATTATGCTTTATAAAATCAATGAAAATATTTCCGTATTCATACTTTATAAGAGATAAATCCCCATTATGCGATGCAAATTTCCAGAATAAAGCAATATCTTTATTCATAACATAGGTATATATTACTCTAATAACTCCTGCATGAGTAACTAGAAGTATATTATCATTTTCCTTATATATTTGCAAAATTTCATCTAGAAATTCATATATTCTAAGTGAAAAATCTTTATGGCTTTCTCCATTTGGAATCTTATAATTAATCCAATCTTCTTCCCATTCCTTGTATTCTTCACTGTAATTTTCCATAAGATATTTATATTCTTTTCCCTCAAAAACACCAAAATTTCTTTCATCTAACCTCTTGTCAGTATAAAACTCTATTTTCTTAGATACAATTAGATTTGCTGTTTCCTTGGCTCTTTTTTTAGAACTAATATAAATTTTATCAAAATTTATATTTTCTATTTCTTTTCTTATAAGTTCACATTGTTTTTTTCCATTTTTATTAATTCCCGGATCTAATGCACCATAATAAGTTCCCTTATGATTTTCATCTGTGTAACCATGTCTTACTATATATATATTCAACTATAATCACCTATTTCTTCTCACCTGTTGGAGTAATTAAATAGTCTGTTACAATACCTGCTTCATCGAAAGTACCCATATAATTCATCATATACATAGAAGCTTCCATAATCTTAAATCCTAAGGCACATCCTGTCCCCTCACCAAGTCTCATTCTTAAATCCAGCATAGGATTTAGTCCCATTTCTTTCATTGCAAAAACTGCCCCTGGTTCTGCTGACATATGTGATGCAAACATATAGTCTTTTACTTTAGGTTCTAGTTTATATGCACATAATGCTGCTGCAGAAGCTATAAAACCATCTATTAAAATAGGCATTCTCATTTTAGCCGCCCCAATAAAGCAACCACAAAGTCCAGCAATATCAAGACCACCTACTTTACTTAAAACATCTATAACATCATTTTTATTAGGTTTATTAACTTCTATAGCTTTTCTTAAAACTCTTTTTTTATTTTCGAAAGCTTCATCTGTTAAATTTGATCCTCTGCCTGTACATTCTTCTACTGATATACCTGATAATACACTTAAAACTGTTGCACTTGTAGCTGTATTTCCTATACCCATTTCTCCGGTTCCAAATAAATCATATCCATTTCGTGCTAAATTCTCTACTACTTCTATTCCAATTTCTATAGAACGTATAGCATCTTCTCTAGTCATAGCTGGTCCTTCACACATATTGTTCGTACTATATCTAACTTTTCTATTTAAAATTTTAGGATTATCCACATCTTCAATTATACCAACATCTACTACTGTAATATCTGATTCAGAAAAACGTGAAAGTACATTAACCCCTGTAATTCCCTTTGTAAAGTTATTTGAAACTATATATGTAAGTTTTTGCGGACAACTACTAACACCCTCTTCAACAACTCCATTATCTGAACACATAATTACAATATTTTTCTTATGAAACTCATTATATATTTTTCCCGTAATTCCAGCCATTTTAGCTGATATTTCTTCTAATTCCCCTAAACTTCCAACAGGCTTAGTTAATCCATCTAGCCTTTTCCATGCCTTATCTATAGCCTCTTTATAGGCAGGTTTTATTTCATTCAAAGTTTTATTTAATAGTCCCATAATATACAATCCTTTCATGTTATCTTAATAGACTAATTATAGTACATTTATTTTTAAAATTCAATTAATGTTCGTATTATAATTTTTTAAAAAACAAACCGCCACATCCATATTAACAACATAACGGTTTATTTATATTATCTAATTTTTACTGCTGTTCCATATACTATAACTTCAGCAGCACCTGCTGCGACAGAACTTGTTGTATATCTAATTCCTACAATAGCATTTGCCCCCAAGCCTTGTGCCTCTGCAATCATTCGTTCTGTAGCTATCCTTCTTGCTTCATTCATCATATCGGTATAAGCTTTTAATTCTCCACCAACTAAATTTTTAAGTCCACTTAAAAAATCACTTCCAAAATTTTTACATTGTATAGTAGATCCTTTTACTAATTGAATAGTTTCCATTTCACATCCTGAAATGGAATCAGTAGTAACTAAAATCATTTGCTTCACCCCTAACTAATATAATAAATTATATAGTTCTTATGTTATCATATTTAATACTAGTTTTATATAATTAATTATAAACTCGTATTAAATATAAAAAGCTATCTCATTAATAGGACTTTTCCCTACTATGAAATAGCTTTTTAATTATTGTAAATTTTAATGAATTTCCTTTGAATCAATAATCAATAAATTAGATAAATTATTTGATGGATCTCCATCTCCATAACTTCTTAAATATCCTTCGCCTGTTTTAGATGTTGCTACAGTAACTCCATCTATTTTACCATCCTTAGCCATTTGAACAGCTTGTTCTTTAACAACTATATCTCCATTTTCAAGTCTATATGCACTTATTTCACCCTTACTATCTTTAACTACACCTGTAATTACATGAAGTTTTGCATTTCCCATATTAACTCCTCCTATGTTTTGTTTTTATTATTTTTCCCAACATAGAAGAAATTATTTATTTACTTATTAAAAATAGATAAAATCATTTCATCATAATACTTTCCATCTTTAAATATTTCATCTTTTAAAACACCTTCAATTTCAAATCCACACTTTGTATAACATTTTAAAGCTCTTTCATTAAATGAAAATGCACTTAATCTTATTTTTCTCATATTCATATCTTCAAAAATAAACTTTATAAGAACTTGCATAGCATCTGAGCCATAACCTTTGCCCCAATAATCTTTATCTCCTATCATTATACCAACTGTAGCTACCCTAGTAAGCCAATTAACATCGTTAATACCACAACCACCTATATACTTTTTGGCCTCTAAATCTTCTATGGCAAAGTTATACTCTCCTTTTTGATTTGATTTTTGAGATTTTATAAATTCTTCTTCTTCCCATAAAGTCATAGGAAAAGGAATCTTTGTAGTTAAATTTTTCATAAGTTCTTTATCATTAATAAACTGTAATGCTTTCTTTATATCTTCTTCCTTATAAGCCCTTAAACATACCTTTTCTCCATAATACATTAACTCACCTCTAAATTTTTATTTTATAAAATATACTTGATAATTATCCTGATATTTTTTATCTCTCTATTATTGATTATTTGCTATTATTTCCATTATACTATCTTTTCGAAAATTGTAAATATTTTTTTAATTTTCAGAATTTATTCAAATCTTTTTTATTCTAAAAGTTCTATTAATACTTTTTTCGGCTTAATACTTAAATTACTTTATAAAAATAATTTTGTTTTTATTCTTTTAATAATGCAGTTTAACATTTTTTATATCTATTAAATTTTAATCATTAATAATAATTTTCTATTGGATTATAATTTTACTATACTATATAATGAAATATAATTATTATGCTATTTTTATTATAAAAATAAATAAAATTTTGGGAGGTAATTATATGACAAGAGAAGAAAAAGTGCAAATTGTCAGAGAAATTGCAGAAGGCTATTTTAGAAGAGGTGAATTTTTCTGTTCAGAGGCAGTTGTAAAAACTATTAATGATTTATTAGACAAGCCTTTTGATGATTCAGTAACTAAACTTGCTTCTGGTTTTCCTATAGGTGTAGGTAAATCGGGATGTCTATGTGGGGCTGTAAGTGGTGGAGTTATGGCTCTTGGTATGGTTTATGGAAGATGTCATGGTGAAACTATGAATGAGAAAATGCTTCCTGCCGCCGCCGATTTACATAATCATATAAAAGAAATGTATAAGAGTACTTGTTGTCGTGTAATGACAAAAGACTTTAAAGATTTTGCCTGTGCCGAACGTAAGGCTCATTGTATAAAAATAACTGGCGAAGTTGCTTCTTATGTGGCTGGTAAACTTCTAGATGATGGAATACATCTTAACATTAAATAATTTCTATATTTTCTATAAAAAAGATTATCTCTAAATAAAACTCCTGTTTTATTTGAGATAATCTTTTTTATTTATGATACAACCTTATTTAATTCAACTTTATCCTTAATAAACATAAATTTAAAATACTTTATCAAAACATATATTACTATTGATACTGCTATTAATTCTTGAATTTTTACCAAATATTTTAATGCACCTATTGAATTATTATTTTTTATTAAAAACACATTAGTTTGTTTCATTGCTACAGCAGTTATAGCTAATGGAAAAGTAAGTGCTGAATAGCTCGGATAAAACTTTCCTCTTAATATTTTAGGTATATATAATAATGATACTATAAACATTATTAATGATAAAATTGTTAAAAAACCTATCATAATAATACTTTTTTCTTGAAAGCTTGATATATATCCCGCTAAACAAAGACTTGGAGGAGCAGCCATTATTATAATAGTTGGTAATGCCGGTTCTTGAATTTGTTTTACACAAAATATTCTATAAGTTACTATTGGTAATAACATCAAATAAGAAATAAAACCAAACCAAAATATAACTCTACCAAAACTTAATGCTTTATATGCAGGTGCAGTTATACTCACTACAGCAATCCCTACATACACTATAAAATAGCTAGGAAAAACTTTCTTTATATTAAATTTTAATATAAATTTTACTGTAAAATAAACTATTAAAAAACAATGAAGTATAATAGCTAATATCCAGATTCCTTTCGCTACTAAAGGTATATATGGCTTTATATATGTGGTTAAAATCATTACCCCCATAGTAAAAGTAGGAATTGTACTAGCTATAATAGGATTTTCTAAATCTTTTAGTATTCCTTTAAAATCTAAGAATATCTTTAATATTAAAAGTATCAATATTAATCCTGATATAGATCCAAATATATTTCTATATATAGATCCATATGATAATAATAAATTTCCTGTAGTAGCCAAAGCTAACATTAATCCCGCTATAGGTACAGGAATCCTCTGAGCTAATTTTTTCATTTTTCTCCCCACCATATTATAAATATTTTAGACAAATCTAAGTTTAGTATTATGGTAGCATACCTTTATATCGCTGTAAATGACAAAACTAGCTAAAAAGTATTGTAATTTCTTATAATTTGACTATTATCTATTATAATTTTTTATATAGTTTTTTTACTACTATAATGTGTATGAAGAAGTTTATGAGATTTTTCTCCTAAAGGTTCTCCCAAGAATTCCTTATATAGTATTTGTATATCTGGATTTTCATGTGACTTACGTATTGGAAGATTTTTATCTAGTTTATATAATGACTTTATTCTCTCTCTCTTCCCTTCTTCATCTGTAAACGGTTGACCACCGCCCCCTATACATCCACCGGGGCAACACATAACTTCTACAAAGTGGTATTTGCATTTACCCATTCTTATTTGATCAACTATATTTCTTACATTTTTTATACCATTTACAACAGCTACATTTAAAGTTAAATCACCTATATTAACTTGTGATTCTTTTATTCCATCTAAACCTCTAACCTCATTAAATTCAAGTTTATTTAGTTCTTCATTTGAAATTTTCTCATAGGCTGTTCTTAATGCCGCCTCCATAACTCCACCAGTAGCTCCAAAAATAGTTCCAGCACCAGACCCTAATCCTAATGGTGAATCAAATTTTTCTTCTTTTAAAACACTAAAATCCATCCCTGTTTCTCTAAACATTCTAGCAAGTTCCCTAGTAGTTAAAACAGCATCTACAGCTCTAACATCCATCCCCTCAATATTTCTTCTCTGTGCTTCATCTTTTTTAGCTGTACATGGCATTATAGATACACTAAATATTTTTGAAGGCTCTATATTTACCTTTTCTGCATAATATGTTTTAGCTATACTTCCAAACATTTCTTGTGGAGATTTACATGTAGAAATATTAGGTATAACATCTGGCGTTAATTTTTCCACATAATTTATCCATCCCGGACAACAAGAAGTCATCATAGGAATTACTCCATTATTCTTTATTCTATAAATTAATTCATTTCCTTCTTCCATAATAGTTAAGTCAGCTGCAAAATTAGTATCAAATACCTTATCAAATCCTAATCTCTTAAGAGCTGCTACTAATTTTCCAGTAACTATATGCCCACTTTCATCACCAAATTCTTCTCCCAGTGAAACTCTAATAGAGGGTGCTGCTTGTACAACTACATGCATGTTTGGATCTTGAATGGCTTCCCAAACTCTATCAATATCCTCTTTTTCATGTAAAGCTCCTACTGGACAAACTGTTGTGCATTGTCCACAATATAAACAAGAAGTCTTTTCTAGTGGTATTCCAAATGGTGTTGAAATAGTATATCCATCTGAACGAAATGCATAATTTATTATGTTCATTTCTTGTACTTTCTTACACACGTCAACACATCTTCCGCATTTAACACATTTATTTAGGTCTCTAACTATACATGGATTACTATCATCTATAGGCAAATATTTTTCTCTTCTTTCAAATTCAATTGTTCTTAAATTATACTGTGCTGCCAATTTTTGAAGTTCACAGTTTCCATTCTTAATACAATTCAAACAATCCTTAGGATGATCTGCTAATATAAGTTCTAAAATATTCTTTCTTAATTCTCTAACTTTTTTGCTATTTGTAAGTACTTCCATACCCTCATATACCGGAGTAGAACAGGCTGTAACCATTTTATTTCTACCCTTAATTTCTACAGTACATATACGACAATTAGCCTTAATCTCTTGCCCCTTTAAATAACATAGTGTAGGTATAGTAATGCCTATTTGTTTAGCAGCTTCTAAAATAGTAGTATTTTCTTCTACTAAAACCTCAATACCATCTATAATTACATTTATCTTAGCCATTACTACATCTCCTCCTTATTATTAAAACAAGATCCCACTTTGCATTTTCGCTCTATATGTTCATCAAATTCATTCTTAAATATTTTTAAACAGGACTTCAACGCAGTGGGTGCTGATTTTCCAAGACCACAAAATGATGCGTACTTCATTGTTTCTATAACTTTTTCAAAGTTTTTATAATCCTCAAGTTTTGCTTCTCCCTGTATGAATTTACCTAATATTCTTAAAATTTGTTTGTTTCCTTCTCTACATGGAGTACATTTTCCACAAGATTCATGAAGGAAAAACTCATATATATGCTTTAAAAATTCTAAAGTACATATAGAATCATCTACTACTAATATAGCTCCCGAACCTATACTTATTCCTGCATTTTTAAATTCATTGTAACATAATGGTATATCTAACATTTCAGTTGATATGCAAGCACCTGAAGAACCTCCCATTTGAACGAACTTTAAGTTCTTATTATCTGGAATTCCACCACCAATATCATAAATTATTTCTCTTAAAGTTATACCGAAAGGTACTTCGAAAACCCCTCTATTTTTAACATTACCAGAAAGACATATAAGTTTAGTGCCACCACTATACTCTGTTCCGTAACTTCTATATTTTTCTCCTCCATTTGAAACTATATATGAAATAGCTGCAAAGGTTTCAACATTATTAACCAATGTAGGTTTTTTATAAAGTCCACATATTTTTATATAAGGAGGTTTTATTCTAGGTCTTCCTGCTTTTCCTTCTGAAGACTCAATTAAAGCTGAATTTTCACCTACTACATATCCTCCTGCACCAGTTAAAACTTCTATATCAAATTCAAAATCCATACCTAAAATACTTTTTCCTAAATATCCTTTTTTCTTAGCATTTTCAATAGCTTCATTTACTATTTTTTGAGATTGTGCATATTCTCCTCTTATATAAATATACCCTTTCTTAGAACCTAAAATATAGGCAGCTATAGTCATACCTTCAATTAGCCTTAAAGGATCTTTATCTAAAATAACTTTATCTTTAAATGTTCCCGGTTCACCTTCATCTGCATTACATACAACATATTTAGTATCACCATCAACATAATAGGCTTGTTCCCATTTAACACCTGTAGGATATGCTGCTCCCCCTCTTCCCATAAGTTTTGATTTTTTAACTTCTTCAACGATTTCTAGTGGTTCCATAGAAAGAGCCTTTTTAAGTCCTTTAAAACCATCATATTTAACATATTCATCTACATTACAAGGATCAATTTTTCCACAATTCTTAGTTATTAATTCTATTGTTCTTGACATGACACATCTCTCCTATATTCATCTAATATTTTCTTAACCTTTTCTCTGGTTAAGTTACCATAGACCTTTTCTCCTATTTTCATGGCAGGAGCTATATCACATCCGCCTATGCAGCTTGTACATTGAAGTGTAAAGAAATTATCCTTAGTAGTTTCTCCGACTTTTATATTCAATATATCTTCTAAATAACCAAGAATAACTTTAGAATTTCTAACAAAACAAGGTCCACTTTTACAAACTTCTATTATATACTTACCCTTAGGCTTATCATTTAACATAGAATAAAATGTTATTACTTCATAAACATCTGAGATTGAAACTTTTATTATATCTGCCAATACTTTAGCTTGTGCTTCACTAATAAAATTTCTTTCATTTATTTCTTGAATATCACGAAGCATAAATATCATTTTTTGTTTTGAATAATTATACTTTTCTGCTATAATTCTTATTTCACTATCAGTAGCAAATCCCATAGAATTGTTACCTCCCTAAAATTAATTCCTTTTATTTAACTCAGCTGAATTTTCAACCACATACTAACATACTGGAAAATTTGTTTCAATAGTTTTAATATTAATTAAAAAATTAACATAACTTTTTTCCTTGTGGTATTTTTAACCCTTTATTCATCAATCGTTCTAAGGCATTTTAAATCGCTGTTATTTAAATAACATCTATCTTAGGAAGTAATATTACTGTGTGAAATTTCTTCGAATTAAGTCTTTTTATGTATGTTATTTCTGTTTTTTATAATATATAAATAAAATTTTTTTCAAATATTTTATTTTATTTTACTTTATTTGTCTATTTTAAATTTTTAAAAACAATAAATAATAACTATTGTTTTTTTTAACAATGTCTATTATTTTATTAACAACCTCGTTATTCTTATGACACAATTCTATAATGTCTTAAAATCAATTATGTCATCTCCCATTGAATTAGCTTCATCCATATCATGAGTAACTAATATAATTGTTCTTTTATCATATTTCCATAATTGTAAAAATTCCTTTATAATTTTTTGTTTTAGATCTTTATCTAATCCAACAAAAGGTTCATCCATTAGAAGTAGCTCACTTTTATATGCAAAAGCCCTTGCTATAGCTACCCTTCTTTGCATACCACCACTTAATTCCCCTGGGTATTTATTTTTATGTTCATATAGATTAACAAGTTTTAAATATTTTATTATTACTTTATTTCTTTCATCCTTTTCCATATAAGACTTTAAAACAAAATCTACATTTTCATATACTGTAAGCCAAGGTATAAGCCTATATTCTTGAAAAATATACGATACTTCTTTTACATTTAATAAAACTTCTCCACTATAATTTTTATCTATACCAGATATAATATTTAATAAAGTTGTTTTTCCACAACCTGAAGGTCCTAAAAGTACTGTTATCTTATTTTTTATAAACTTCATACTAAAATTTTTAAGAATCATTTCATTATTATATTGCTTAGAAATATCACTAAGTTTAACCGCTATATTCTCTTGCATTTTTAGGATACCCCCTTTTTTTGAAATCGTCATCTAATATTTATTCTAGTCCTTTTATTAACATATTTTTTAAACACATTCTCTAATATTAGGCTTAACAAAACAACTATAATAGTCCATGCAAACAGTTCTTCTGTATCTAAATTTGATTTAGAACTTAATATATTTAACCCTATTGAAAATTTAGGTGTACTTAACACTTCCGATGCTACTGAAACCTTCCATCCAACCCCAAGACACATAAGTATTCCTGAATATATGTATGGCATAATCCAAGGAAAATATATTTGCTTTAAAATATAGATTTTTCTTACCTTATACAGCTTAGCCATACTAATTAAATTCTTATCTACAGACTTTATTCCTTGAAGTACATTTGTATAAATCATCGGAAAACACATTAGAATTGTTGTAAAAATAGGTACACTATTAGAATTGAACCATACTAAGGCAATTATTATTATAGACATAACAGGAGTTGCTTTAACTGCTGTTATAAACGGATCTAAAATCTCTTCCAAAAATATATTTACTCCTGAAAATATTCCTAAAATAATACCTAAAATAATAGAAGTTAAAACCCCTAAAATAACTCTTATTATACTTAAAAGAACACTTTTCCAAAAATACTTTTCAAATATTAGTTTACTTAAAGTTATTAAAACACTTAAAGGTTGTGGTAATAAAATTTGGTTATTAATAAGGAGAGATAAACCCTCCCAAATTAATAACCAAAACATTAGAATCCCTACCTTTTTACTTACCCTTGTAGTAAAAATCTTCATTTGGAAGTTTTCCTCCAATGGATTTAGGGTTGTTTTTTAACAATACATCATAAAAATTATTTAAGTGTTCCTTTGATTCTTGTGCATTTAAAAATACTATATTACATTTTGGTATAGCCTTTTCTGCTATTTTAGCTTTTGCAATTATTCCATACTTTTCAGTTAGTTCTGCCGCTTTTACTGTATTATTATTCACAAATTCTATTGAGTTCTTATAATCCTCTAAAAACTTATCTAGATTTTTTTCATTTTTATCTATAAAATTTTTTCTAAATACTATTGTTCCCATTGCTAATTTACTATTTTTATCTGAAACCTTTTCCCATTCTTTTGTTAAATCAAGTGATACTTTTAAATTTTTGTCTTTGACCTTAGTAACTGTAACAAAAGGTTCTGGAAGTATGGCAATATTAGCTTTTTTTGATGCTAATGCTGCTGATAAATCACTATGTTGATTCATATACTGAATATCTATATCTTTTTCTTTATCTATATTATTTTTAGCCAAAATATAATTTAAAATATATTCAGGTGTAGCGCCTTTTCCACTAGAGTAAATTGTTTTTCCCCTCAAATCACTTATATTTTTAATAGTATCTCCATTTTCAACTACATATAACATTCCTAAAGTATTTACACACGCTAACTTTACATTTCCTTTAGTTTTGTTATATAAAACTGCTGCTAAATTCGAAGGTACTGCTGCTCCATCTAATTCCCCATTAACAATCTTAGCAACTATCTGATCCGGTGAATCAAAAATTCTTATATCATACTTATTATTTTGTTCATCCATGAGTTTTACCATACTTATACCGGTAGGACCTTTTAAAGTTCCTATTTTTATCTTTTCTTTATTTTCTTCTTTTACCGTATTATTTTTTTCCTTTTTAACTTCTGTATTAGTTTCTTTTTTATTAGTTTCATTCTTACCTGAACATCCAACAGCAATATTTAAACTAAAAATCAACATAAAAATGCATAATATAGAAATGATTTTCTTTTTCATACAATTAGCCCCCTATTCATGAATTCATATCTGTTTTAATACTATACCACTTTTTTATATAATTCAATATATTATATATTAATTAAAATTTTATCAAATTCATTTTCAAATATTGGAATTATGACCTTTTAAAACACAAATTACACTCTATTTATGATACAAACTATAAATAAACACAAAAATATAAAAAACTTGCAAAATCTTAATAGTAAAATATATTTCCTTTATATTACAAAATATATTTTATATTATATTTTACAAGTTATACATTAAATACTTCATAAAATAAATCATCTTTATTTAAAAACCTTATTATATTAATATGGATTTACATGTACCATGCAATGGATTATTCTACCGTCTAACTTTTCTATTTTCCTATGCACAGCTTCTGCTACGTTATGAGCCTTAGTTAAAGAATAATGTTTATTCACAGATATTTCAACATCTACATAAATTCTATTTCCGTGTATCCTTGTCTTTAATTCATCAATTCTTTCCACATCTTCTATAAATTCTATTTCATTTCTTATAGCCTCAATAGTTTCTTTATCCGCTGCTTTGTCTACAAGTTGATTTATAGAATTTCTATATATATCAAATGCAACTTTTAAAATCAATACACATATTATTAAAGAAGCTAATGGATCTAGAATAGGAATTCCTAATCGTGCACCTACAATTCCAACAAGACTTCCTATAGACGATAATGCATCAGAACGGTGATGCCATGCATCTGCTTCTAAGGCTGTACTTTTTATTTTTTTTGCCCCTTTCATAGTATACCTATACATCCATTCTTTAGTTAAAATAGATAATACAGCAGCATAAATAGCTATCTTTTGGGGAATTATATAGTTTCCACTAAATATAATTTTTATAGCTTCTACTCCTATAAAAATGCCTGTACAAAATAATAATGCAGCTAAAATCTTACTTGTAATTGCCTCCAGCTTTTCATGTCCATAAGGATGATCCTCATCTGCAGGTTTTGCTGAAAATCTTAATCCAATTAAAACCGCCACGGTACTTAATACATCCGACAGTGAATGTATTGAATCAGCTAACATAGCAGAGCTTTTTCCCACTATTCCTGCTATAAATTTTATTAGAGATAAAAAAATATTACCTATTATTGTTACATAAGAAATTTTATTTCCAATTGCTAATCTTTCTTCATTATTCATATAACACATCCCCTTATCATTGAGAATTTAGATTGTTAATTGATAATAGTATTAAATAACATATTATCAGTATATGCATTATATTTCAATGTGTCAACAATTTTTATTTATGATTTATATTATCATTTGATAAAGATAATCTTCCACAATTTATAATTAACCTCATATTTTTCTTTTTATTCTATAATTTTTCATATATTATTGAAATTGTTTATATGTTAATCTTTTTAGCTTATTTTTCCTTATTAGTATATAATTAATATATCAAATTATAATTGAGGTGATTTTATGTCAAAAACTATAGAAGAAAAGTCAGAAATTGTTAGAAACATTGCTGAGGAATACTTTAAAAAAGAAGAATTATTTTGTTCGGAGGTTGTATTAAAAACTATTAATGATTTATTACCTAATCCTCAACCAAATGAAATTATAAAATTATCTTCTGGATTTGCAGCCGGTGTTGGCGCTACTGGATGCTTATGCGGATCAATTAGTGGTGGAGTTATGTCTCTTGGGCTAGTATATGGTAGATGTTATGGCGAAAAAATGAACGAAAAAATGCTTCCAAAGGCTGCTGCATTACATCATTATATGAAAAGTACTTATAATAGTACCTGTTGTCGTGTGTTAACAAAAGATTTTAAAGATAATAAGTCAAATCGTAAAAATCACTGTATGAAATTAACCGGTGAAGTAGCCTATTATATAACCAAAATACTTTTAGATGATAATATTGAATTGAACATAAAATAGAAAAGAAAAGGACAAGCATATATTAAAAATTTTCTTGTCCTTTTTCTACTATATTATAATTTAAGTCTTTGATTAATATATTATTCGCCTAGACCTTTCCAATTTTCTTTTATTTCATATAATGAACTTAATACAATCCCTTTATCTTTAGCCTGTACTCCACCTCTAACCCTAGCTATATTATTATAAATATCATCAACCTCCCCTAATTCAGATGCGTATTGAACTCGTTTTATGACCTTACTCCACCCATTTTCTATTTTTTCTACTTCACTCTTCGCTTTATCCCATTGCTCCTCACTAGCATATTTAATGGTGTTATCCACATATTCCATTACTTTATCATCCATACCCCAAGGTTTTTTTAAAAGTGGGGCGCCTATCATAAGCAATACAAAGATTATTAAAGAAAATACAGGTAAAAATATAGTTAAAAACTTTCTCATAAGATCACCTCTTTTTTAATACGGTCCTTTATAATCACCAATATCAATAAGTTTTTTTATTTTATCTTTGTATGTATCTACGTAAATATCTCCTTTAGGATTAACAGTTGCTAAAAAAACATCCTCATGATTTTTTATTCCTCTTTTTCTTAATTCATTCTTTAACCATTGATTATCTTTTTTTAAATTTTTTAAATTTTGTTCTACAATTTGACCATCATATATTAATTCTATATTAATACCATCTTTTTCTGGTTTAAGTTTAAGATCTTTTAAAGTAACTGGATTATTCTCTGGTTTCTTTAAAATAGATAATTCCCCATCGGACTCTAAAATTGCGCATTGGACTTCATTTAAATCAAACACCCCTTTACTTCTAAGTTGTTCCATTATATCAGACATTCTATATCTTATTTTTTTTAAATGTTCTTCCATAATCTTTCCATCCATAATAACTACTATTGGTTGCCCATCTATATACTTAGCCGTAAATCTCCATCTTAGAGTAATAAATTGCATTAAATATCCTAGTAAACACCAAGTAAGTAAACCTACCCAGTGTGGCCACGCTCTTGTTGATAAATCGGTTGTCAATGTAGAGGCTGTAGAACCTATTGTTATGCCAAGTACATAATCGAAAAATGTAAGTTGACTTATTTGCTGTTTTCCTAATACCCTAGCAAAAATTATAAGTGAAAAAAACCCAATAATCGATCTTACCAAAACTACTAGAGCCTCATTCATATTTTTCATCTCCTTTATAAAGTTAGCACTCCATAATATATTCTCCTAACTTTTTAAAATTATACGAGATAAATTTATATCAAACGCCTTTAACTTATTACATAATTTTAAGTAACTATTCTTCTTAACTTTCATATTAATATTATAAAATCTTTTTAAATTTATGATTAACTTTATATTATTTGTTAATAATATTGATAATTTGTAATTTTATTCCACAAGATAACCATACTTTATACTTAATATACAAAACTATTTCAACTCTTTACACTACTTTTTAACTTTATGAAATTATTTACTTATACATATAAGTAATCTAGAAATTTATTCTAAAGGGGAGTTATATATGAAAAAAATACAAAACAAGAAAAAGATTTATAAGTCTTTACTTATTCCCATTTTTATAGGAGGTTTCTGTGGATTTTTACTAAGCAAAATTTTTATGATCTCTATAGTAGATGGTCATTCAATGGATAATACCTTGCATCATAAAGGAATTTTATTTGTTAACAAACTTTATACTAAAATAGATTCACCAAAACCTGGAGATATTGTCATTTTAAAAACGGATAAAACTGATAAAAGAAACTTACTTGTAAAAAGACTTATAGGAATACCTGGAGACTTTATAGAAATAAATGATAACAAAGTCTATAGAAATGGAAAACTTTTAAGTGAACCTTATATAAAGGAAACAATGATTAACAATAAAAACTTAAATTTGAAAATTCCTAAAGATAAAATATTTTTCATGGGAGATAACAGAAATTCTTCTTATGATAGTAGAGAGGAAGGTTTATATCCTGTTGATTCAATAGTAGGAAAAGTATTTTACTTTCATTGATTTTAAAATGTGTTGTTTTTAGAATTTTCAATTTGTTTTCTATTTTTTTCAAACAACTTATGTAAACTTCTGTATTCATCCTATATTTTTTTAAATATATTACTATAATTTTATTTTTTTACTTTTATAACTATTTAATTTGGCTTATAATGATTTTATAGATTGTATATTTTTTAACATTACAAGTTATTTTTTATTTGAAAGGATGGGTATTATGAAAACACATAATGAAAACTATTTTATACAACTTTTAACTAAAGAAATAGTTCCTGCTCTTGGTTGTACAGAACCTATTGCTGTTGCACTTGCAGCTAGCAAATCTAGTGAAACCTTAGGTGGATTAATCGATAATATAGAAGTATATGTAAGTAATAATATTTTAAAAAATGGTATGGGAGTAGGTATCCCTGGCACAGGTATGGTCGGACTTAATATTGCAGCCGCTTTAGGTTGTATAGGTGGAAATTCTAAAGCTGGCTTAGAAGTTTTAAAAAATATAAATAAAGAAGATATATATAAATCAAAACAACTTTTAAAAGAAAATAAAGTAACTGTATTACCTAAAAAAGTACCAAATAAACTATATGTAGAAGTTACTTGTAATGGTATTAATGGAAAATGTACAACTATAATTAAAGATAATCACTCAAATATAGTATCAGTAAAATTAAATAATAAACTTATAGTTAATAATGAAATAGAAGATTCAAAAAAAGAGCAGCAATGTTGTTGCACCGAAGAAATTCAACATACTAACATTGATGAAATTTACGACTTCGTTATGAATGTAGACCATAACAAAATTAGTTTTCTTTTAGATGGAGCTGAAATGAATAAAAAAATAGGTGTAGAAGGAATTACTAACGATTATGGATTAAAAGTCGGGAAAACAATTTATTCTAAAATGAAATCCGGTCTTATTGGTGATGATATCCAAAACTATGCCATGGCTTTAACTGCAGGTGCTTCTGATGCTAGAATGGCTGGTTGTATGTTGCCTGTTATGAGTAATTCTGGAAGTGGTAATCAGGGTCTTACCGTTATGTTACCTGTTGTTGCTGTTTGTGAAAAACTAAAAGTTTCTAAAGAAACACAAATTCGTGCTCTTGCCTTGGCTAATTTAATCGCTATTCATATAAAATCCTATCTTGGAAGATTATCTGCACTTTGTGGATGTGTAGTATCTGCTTCCGGTGCTAGTGCAGGTATAGTTTATTTATTAGGTGGCGATTTGAAAAAAATTAAATACGCCATAAAAAACATGGCTGGAAATATTGTGGGAATGATTTGTGATGGTGCAAAGACTGGCTGTGCACTTAAAGTTTCTACAGGGGTTAGTGCCGCTATGCAATCCGCACTGCTTGCAATGGATAATATAGAAATTTCTTGTCAAGATGGAATTATTAATGACAATATTGAAGAAACCATTAAAAACCTTGCTAAAATTGGTTCGGAAGGTATGAAAGAAACCGATAATCTAATCTTAGATATTATGACATCTAAAAAATGTTAAAATTTACTTAAATCCATAAGAGACAAGTATTTAAAACTATATTCAAAGTTCTAAATACTTGTCTCTTTATCTTATTTCTTAGGTTGAAAACTTCTCCATCCCGTAAATATTTTCAAAACACTTATTATTAATGCAACTACTACTAATAATGTAGAATTAATTTTTAACACTATTCCTATAAGTGACAGTATAACTACTATACCACCTGTCATTATTAAATTAGCGCCTATCCATTTGGAGAATACCTTTTCATTTCTCTTATTACCTTTTTGGGCATTTTCATCTAATATCGTAACTACTCCCCATTTAAAACTATTAATTATGCAACCTAATATTGCTATAAATGCTCCAATAAATATCCAAAAAATATTCATAATGCTATTAAACCCCTTTTCTCTATAGTAATTTCTCAATTTCAAAGTATATTATATCTATTATATTTATAAACCTATAAAATTGCTACTAATTTCATATAACAAATTTTGATTATTTTTTTATGAAAACTTAATACATTGTTTTTATTTACTATGCATATATTGTAAATAAAGACAACTTTCTAAGACTAACTTTATCCAATGGATTAATATAATAAGTAATTATACTAAATAATTTTAAGTTTTATGATAAATAAAATGAAAATTTAACAATAAATTAAGATTTTAGATATATAATTATTATTATTTATATTTGAAAAGATAGGCAGGTGCTATATATTGAATTCGTTTTTTAAAATTATAAAAAATTCTTTTTCCGATTTTAGAAGAAGTTTTTATATAAATTTGAAATTTGAAGGTATGTTTAAACTTATAACATCCTTTTTTGTTCTACCGCTTATGTCCATTTTAATAAATTATTTTTTATCATTAAGTGGAAGAAGTTTTATAACTAATGGAGATCTACTGAATTTTTCCAAAAGTATTCCTGGTTTCTTATGTATATTGGTATTAATTATTATTGCTAGTGCATCTATTATTTTAGAACTGGGTACCTTAATTATAATATCTCGTGACATATATTTTGGAATAAAACCTAATTTAAAAAGGGCTTTCATAGGTTCAATACAAAATTTACCCAAAATATTTAGTATAGGTTCTTTAAAAATACTTTTATATATATTAGTTTTAGTTCCTCTATTAAATTTAGGGCTTAATTCAAGCTTCATTAGCTCCTTGACTATTCCTAATTATATATTAAATGCTTTGGAAGAAAGTACTTTAGGTAGTATACTATTAATTATTTTATTTGTTGCGTCTTACTTTTTTTTAATAAGATGGTTATTTGCCCTACATATATCCATAATAGAAGGAAAATCTTTTACTGAATCTATAAAAACAAGTAAAAAAATTTCAAAAGGCAAATATATATATATTTCTTCAATAATTATTTTTATTCATATTATTGTATTTATTATTAGTATGTTATTGATGGTTATATTTTCTATAAGTATACCTATTTTAATCTTTAAAATAGGTCCGAGCTCTTTATCATCTATTAATATTCTATCTCTTTATAGCACTCTACAAAGCTCATTTTTAATAATATTTTCTTTATTTACTACACCTTTAACCGTTATAGTAATTACTCGATTATATTTTCATATTTCAAAACATCATAGTAATTATTATAATTTACATCCAAGTTTTCTAATTGAAAAAGATTTAACCTTACAAAAGATAAAAAAAAATAAACCTTTATTTAGAATTCTTATATTGTTTCTTACTTGTTTTTTATTCTTAATAGTTTCCATATTGTTTTATTCCCAAGACTTAAAAAACAATACGCAAATAACTGCTCATAGGGGCAACTCTTCTGTTGCCCCAGAAAACACCTTAAGTGCCATAAAGTCCGCCATCGATGTTAATGCAGATTTTGCTGAAATAGATGTACAAGAGACCAAGGATGGAAAACTAGTGCTAACCCATGATTCAAATTTTAAGCGAATAGCTAATATAGATAAAAATGTATATGATGTAACATTAAAAGAAATAAAGACATATGATGTTGGAAGTAATTTTTCACCTGTTTTTAAAGGTGAAAAATTTCCTACTTTAGAAGAAGCTATTAAACTTTCAAAAAATAAAATTAAGTTAAATATAGAAATTAAGTTAAATGGACATGAGAAAAATTTAGTTACATCTGTAGTAAACTTAATTGAAAAAGAAAACTTTATTGACCAATGTGTTGTAACTTCTTTAGATTACGATGTATTAAAAGAGGTTAGAAAATTAAATCCTAATATAAAAATAGGGTATATTATGTTTGTAGCATTAGGAAATCTTTCTTCCATGGATGTTGATTTTTATAGTATAGAAAGAACTAATGTTACTAAAGCCTTTGTAAAAAGAGCACATAATCTTGGAAGGCAAGTACATGTTTGGACTGTAGATGATGAAACTGATGCAAACTCTTTAATAGACATGAAAGTTGATAATATAATTACAAATTATCCTAAATTAATGAGAAATTTATTAAATGATAGAAAAAAAGAAGAACGTTTAGATGATGTTTTAAAATAAAGATAAAAGAAACACTATTATATAAGATATGTAATAGTGTTTCTTTACTTTTTAAAGTATTATAATTTTATATTACTATTCTGATTCTATTTGATTATTATTCTTTATCTCCTCGTAAAATTTAGCTAAAGAAGTGTGAATATATGGTGTTAACCATAAATAACCTATTCCAAAAGTCAAAGTACATAATATTGCCCAGCCAATAAAACTTAAATGAAGCATTAAAAGTTTGCCTTTATATCCATTCATCATTTGTCTACTTAAAGTTATAGCTTGATTGGCGCTCATATCAGGATTATCATTAAGTATAAAATAAACTTGTGAATAACTTAATGATTTTATTATTCCTGGAATTACAAATAGCAATGTCCACAAAAATGTATAAATAGCTATTAAAATACTTGCTATTAATGAACCTCCAAAACATCTTTCAAAACCGAAAAAAATATTTTCTATAGATATAGGTTCTCCTTTTATAAGCCTTAAATAGAAACCGTTAATTCCAAAAAGCATAGGTCCAAATATTACAATGCCTGCTGCCCAACCTAAAAACGGTATCATTGCTGTAACACCGGTAATAACGGAAAAAATTATAAATACTAAAATTGCATTTCCCCAATTCCCTTTAAGACGATATCTTGCATAACCTCTAATCTCAGAATTTGTCTGCATGTTAGTTTTTGCCTCCATAAATTGCTAGTAATTTTTTATAGTATAACCTTTTGTTAGTCTATACTATTTTTATTTATACTTGTCTCTTATATTAATACTGAGCTATTAAAAACATAATATTCATTCCCATTTTAGAAAATTTATCTTCATATTCTGTTACTATGTTCTCATCTTTATACTCACTATTATGTAAATCAAAAGTTTCAAATATTATTTTAAACTGTTCCTTTTTAAAATATTCTATAGAATCCTCAAAAAACATTCTATTATCTGTTTTGAGTCTTATTGATCCATCTTTTTTTAGGAACTTTTTATATATCTGAAGAAAAGTAGGATAACTTAATCTTCTTTTATTATGTCTATCTTTTGGCCATGGTGTTGAAAAATTCAAGTAAATATTGCTTATCTCCTCTTCCTCAAAAACGTCTTTTATAAGCATTATATTTAATGGCATAATTCTTACATTTTCTAATTCTTCTTGTTCAATTTTTCTAAGTACATATATCAAAACTTCATCTTTTAAATCAACTGCAATAAAATTTTTATTTGGATTTCTTTTTGCCATCTCACATATAAAAGTTCCTCTTCCACAACCTAATTCTAAATGAATTTCGTTATTGTTTCCAAAAACCTCATGCCATTTTCCTTTTAATTCGTATGGATTATATATACAGAACGGACTAGCCTCCATTTGAGGTCTAGCTGACCAATTTTTTCTAAGTCTCATAACTTTTATTCCTCCTTGGTTTCCCTCTTTTAATACTATTATATTATGCATTAGTATGCCTCTTTTGTAAACACAAAAGTTCATTGAAAATAAATAAAAAATAACTTGCAAAACATCAAAGATATTTTACAAGTTATCCATAATATACTTTATATTCCAGTTAAATCATAGCAAAGAACTTACTTAGTAAACTCAAAAATTTAACTGTCGGTAAATGTACTATATAATAAAACACTGAGTTTCCTAAAAAAGGTATTGGTATCATAAGAAAAATAAAGATAAATATCCAATAAGCTTCAAATTTAGCTGATAAATCATTACTTAGTTTTGGAAATAAATCACCTAATATATGATATCCATCAAATCCTGGTATAGGAACAAGATTTAAGAAAAATAATAATATATTCAATTCTGCAGCAGTAACTAATATATTTAAAAATAATATATATGGTGTTGTCGCATTATTTATGTTAAAAATTTTATTTAATATAACTATTATAGCCATTATTATAATACCGGTAATTAAGTTTGCTAAAGGTCCTGCTATAGAGACTTTTAAATCATCTCTTCTAGGGTTCTTAAAAGCTTTTTTATTAATCTCTACTGGTTTTGCCCATCCAAAATTCATAATTAAAATCATTAAAAAACCAATAATATCTACATGTGCAATTGGATTTAAGGTTAATCTCCCTTGAAACTTAGGTGTAGAATCTCCTAATTTATAAGCCATCTTAGCATGTGCATATTCATGTACTGAAAAAGCAATCAATATACCTGGTATACTAATAATTAGTGAAAGCAATTTAGCCGTCAAATCTTACCCCTCCTTCTTTTATTTTTAGGAGCTATATTTAATTGTGTCCAGATTGCCCTAAAAATTCATTTTTGATTGTATTAGTTTTAGTATCTTTATAAATATATCCTTGATTATAAAAATCAATAAATTCTCCATCTAAGTGAGTAAGTGTTTGTATACGTCCATTGATAAAAATTATTGTATTTTCTAATTTATCTACTAAGTAAATACCACCTTTATTATTTACATATACATTTTTCTCCTCAACAAAGGTGTCTAAATTTATAACTTTAAATGAATCTAACTCTTCATCGCCTCTTCCATAATATATATTTTTAACCTTACCATTTTCAAGACCTCCTATATACACTATTCCTTCTTCATCACAACCCAACAGTGCTAATTGATCTTCCCCTTTTATTTTAATCTCTTTTCCTTCATTAGATGGGAAATCTAAATAAAATATCTTATCATACAATTTATCTTCATATAACAGTCTATCCTTACTAGCTACTAAACAAAGTTTATCTATAAAATATTCTTTTGTATCAATTGCAAAAATATTTTCTGATATATCTATTCTATAAAGACTACTTCTATCCCCTTTATGTACAATATTAACATATATTATACCAGTTAATAATGAAATCTCTACATCATTTATATAAGCTGGATTTTCTTCATGCGATATATCCTTTACCCTTATTTTTTCTTTATTAACAGCATCATAATAATTTATAGAAAATACTGCCTCTTTTCCTTTTACTTCTTTTTCTATTATTAGCATTCTATCTCTTTGAGGTATCCAGCTATAATATGCAAGTTGCTGCCCATCTTTAAATGGTATTTGTATTCTTTCATTATTATCCATATTTTGTATATTTAAAACATTATTTTCTTTATAACTTATGTATTTCCCATTATAGGATATGTCAACGTTTTTCCACTTTCCTTTTATAGGTAGATTTATGCTTCTAGTCATTTTATCTTCAACTACACTTAAATCTTTTTTATAAATTCTTATGTTTTCTTTTATCATAATATATCTATCGGCCAAATAATAAATAGGTAGCTGAATTATTAAAGCCACGGCAACCCAAATTAATATATTTTTTGCTATTTTCATTTTTAATCACCTTACTTTTTTTTCTTCTTTTCTACATAAAGAATTGTTGGTACGGCTCTTTCACCTAAAACATTGTAAGGTTTATTTATAACTTGCCCACCATAATACATTGTTGTAGAATATCCTCCATCTAAATTAGTAGCATTAACCACTCCTAATTTTAACATTATATCCTGAACATCCTCTAATGTAGCTCCTACACTATTTAATTTTCTTCCTTCTAAAACTAATAATACCACCGAACCATCTCTTTTTTGTCCTACAGCAGTTCTTGGTGCTATTCCCCAGCCACCATAATCACCTAAAACAGTCTTCTTACCATTAATTAAAAGAGCCGGTCCAAAACAGATTGCTTCTTTAACTTTTTTATCTTTAAGTTCATTATAACTATAAAGACCAACTAATAACTCTCCTTTATCTGTAAAAGCTGCAACGTCATTTTTTTTATCATAATCTAGACTATCAGCAAAAATTAACTCTCCATTAGATATAATAACCCCTTTAGGAGTCCCTCCTGCTCCTGTCCATGCAACCTCACTAGAATCATCACTTGTAAAAAATCCTCCACCATTAATAGCAGCAAAGGCATCATTTTCTTTAGCTATTTCACTAGTACTTTGACCCTCTTTTTTTAATTTGTCTGTATATCCTGTTTTAAGTCTTTTAGGGTCATCTACTACAATCGCAAGTCCCTTGAACTTTCTTCCCTTTACTTCTAATAAATCTACATCACTACTTTTACTCTTTTTTATTTTAACTAAATTTCCTTTACTATTACTTATAAATGCATTTTTAGCATCATTATCATTTCCCATCATCTTATTTATACTAGCATCTGACATATACATTTTTGTAAGAAACACAAAACTTGAAGATGTATATGCACTTTGTGCTACTATGCTTTTTAAATGTTGAAATGGGCCACAATATATTAAGGTTGGTCCCGTAATTAAAATTGCCATTATTTGAAAAAATACAAATATAAGTGCTTTTTTAATTATACCCTTCTTTTTTCCTTTTTTATCTTTATTAATCTGCAAGTATGCCACCTCGCCTTTAACCTTTCTTTATTTTTCATGACTTTTGCTATTTATCTTGTAATTCTCAACGTGAAAAATTATACCATAAATCTATAGCATTTTTCATTAGTATATAACAAATTTAAGATATTTTTAATAATAGCATTTATATAGATACATATATTTAAGAATTCCATAAATATGTATTCTTTAATAATACATCATTTTAATTGCACTTTACTTCAATTTATTGTAAAATTAAATAGTTTTAAAAAAATTATTTCAAAAACTTAGTGGATATTTTTTCATATACATCCACCAAACATTTTTGACACCGAAAAATTTTTATTATAAAATATAAATAAGTAGGTAATAAAAATTATTACTGTATAGGATGGTGAATATGAATAATATTTCTAATGTATTTAAGGAAAAAAAATTAAAACTTACTCCTCAAAGGATAGCTGTGTACAAATATTTAAAATCTACTAAAGAACATCCTTCTGCAGAAACTATATATAAAGCTTTACATGAAGATTATCCAACTATGAGCCTAGCTACAGTATATAAAGCATTAAAAACACTAGTTGAGGTTAATTTAGTACAGGAATTAAATGTAGGTGAAGGTAACTTTAGATATGATGCCAATGTTATATCACATCCACATATTCAATGCTTAAATTGCGGAAAAGTAGATGATATCGATAATATCGAGTTTAACCATTTAAATATCGATGCAAAACAATATACTGACTATAAAATACTATCAAACCAAGTGTATTTTTACGGAATTTGTCCACAGTGTAGTAAAAATAAATCTTAATTTATAATTAAAATAAACTACTTAGCTATGATAAAAGTAAAGTTTACCAATCATAAAAAGTAGTTTATTTTTTATTATCTTATTTTTTTATCAAACTATTTTTCCACATATTTTCACTATATTGTCCCTTTAAAATTTTATCTAAAATTTCTTTAACTTTTTTATCAACTTCCACTGTAACGTTTCCTTTATAAATTATATTAGTTGCATTAGCCCCATATAAATGCTCTACTATTTCTCCACTTGTTCCCGTGAATTTCTTATTTGCAGCTTTATTGGCAGTTATATATCCATTTTCGACCAGTTGTTTTTGTACTTCTTCACTTATTATATACTCTATAAATTTATCTTTCTGATCCTTATTTGTACCTTGTTCTAAACCACATATAAAACTATTCATATAAACAGGTATTAAGATTTTTCTTTCTCCCATCATTCCCATTTCTTTTAATAAACTTATATTGCCTTTATTTAACTTATTACTAAAAAAAGACGTAGTTATCAAAATAGGACTTTTTCCGCCTATAAACTTATCTATATCCTTCTCATCCATCTTTTCAAAAGAACTTTCGCTTATATATCCAGATTTAATATATTTATCCAAAGCTTTAAATGTTTCATCAAACCCTTTTATTTTAGCATAATCCTCAATTTTATCACTATAATTATTTATTAATTCCTCTTGTTTTACATTATCACCATTAAAAATTCCAAATAACACTTCTCCTATATCTAGATCTTCATTTAAAAGATAAGGAATTTTTATACCTTTATCCTTACAACTTTTTAAAAGTAATAAATAATCATTTACATCTTTAGGTTCCTTACCTATTAACTTTTTACATTCATCTTTATTATATGCTAATTCTATAGTATATGGGGTTATTCCTATTCCATAAGGCATTCCACCTATCTTACTATAGGAAATATAAACTTGATAGTACTTATCATTTATAAAATTATTATACTGTTGAGTAAAGTCAGAAATTAACCCCTTATTTTCTAAAAACAATACATTTTGCATGTTGCTTATAATTAAATCTACATTTTTACCTGAGTCAATAGTTTGCATTATATTCTTGTCTTTATTCATAGGATTAACCATATTTATCTTTATGTTTTGATTCTTTTCCTCAAAACTTTTAATTAAAAAATCAACAATTTTAAGAGAATGCCTATCTTGTATATCTACATATACATCTAAAGTTCCATTATTCTGTTCTTTCTTTTTTCCTATACAAGAAACAAAATTTATACTTAATAAACATATCAAAAATAAAGAAATCATTACCTTGTTTTTCTTCACAGGATTCACCACCTTAAAATATTACTTATTTTTATTCTTCCAATATTAATTAAATATATATATGTAACATATAATTATTTAGAGGTGATTTGCATGAAATTAAAGAAATTTTTTCATAATAAGGGTTTTATAGCAATGATAGTTTTATTTTTATTACTCGGTATAACCATAAAACATAAAGAAGACAATAAAAGTAAAGCTACTTTTAATTTAGTGGATGATAATAAAATAATTCAAAAGGATTTTGATGGTGATGGAGTTAAAGATATTTTATATATAAAAAAAGACCTTGAAAGCAATAAATATTATATTCAAATAAATACTAAAAATAAAAGTTATCAATTAGATGCTAATAAAAACTTAAAGACTTTAGGAACATATTCAAAATCTTGGCCTATGAGAATTACCATAAAAGATTTAAATAGAGATAATATTCCTGAAATAATTCTTCAAAGTGGTGAAGAAAGCGATGCTATTCAACACATCTTTTCATGGAATATTAATGATTTTGAGGATATACTTAGTAATAAAAATAACTTAATTGGCTTCATGGATTTAACTAATAATAAAACCCCTAAAATATTATCAGGAAATTTTTATAATGATGAATTATACTTAAAAAATTATATTATAATTAATAACAAAGCAACTGGATTTAATGTAAATTATCCAGAAAACTTTTTAGGGAAAGCTACTATAAAAAATTTTATAAGTTTTATGTTAGGCTCAGATTCTCTTAAGGAAAATGTAGTAAGTTCTTTGGAGGAACCTTTAATCAATCCTATTTTCGAACTGAAGAATAGTGGTTATTCTTTTAAATTTCAAGATGGAATTTTTGAAGATATAAAATGTGACACTAAAGGTAATATAGAAAACATTCAGTGGATATTAAATTTTAAATGTAAAAATGATGAAGAAGAAAAAAATATTACGTTTACTCTTAAACTTAGAAAAATTAAAAATAAGGATAAAGACTTTTATAAAATATATTATTTTAATAAACAAAATTTAATAGATTAAAAAAGGACCGCTATAGTGCGATCCTTTAGGGGGATATGGGGGGTTAATTTTATTCTATGAGAAAACCTCAAGAGTTTTCATTAGTATACTTCCCCTTTTCCATATTTTTATTCAAATTTATTTTATGTTAAAATATAAGGAGGTTTATGTATGTTTAATAACGAAAAAAAAGTTCAGCAACCCATAATTAAGTTTCAAACCTTAATAGGTGCCCAATGCACTATCCATGGAACAATTAAAGGTTCTGATACTATAAAAGTGGAAGGAAATATTGAGGGAGATATAATTTGGAATGATACTGTCATTATTGGTGAAACTTCTTTGTGTAATGGAAATATAACTTGTAATACTGCCTTAATTAGCGGTAAAGTAAAAGGTAATGTCACCTGTCAAAATACCCTTAGCATTAAATCTACTGGTCATATTGAAGGTGACATAATAGCTGATAAACTTATTGTAGATGATGGTGGAATCTTTGAAGGGAATTGTTCTATGAACTATGAAAAAGAACAGGTTGAATCTATAGTTTCTCCCCTTTCTCTTGAAGAGAAGTAATCTTATCATCTTCATCAGCTAACATTATATGAACTTCTTCAGCTTCAAGAGCTATATCATCTATATCCACTGGCATGTTTTCTTCTTCCATAGATACTTCTTCAGCATCTATGGATTCACATTCTTCTTCATAATCTTCGTCTTTATAAATAGCTATTACTTTATCAAGAAATTCTGTATCCTCCTGTTTTAGGAGAGAATCTACAATATTTAATATAAGAGAAGCTTCATAAGGTTTTTCTGCTATTTCTATAGTACTACTATCTTCATATTCATTTATTATTTTAGAACTATTTATACTATCTGCAGCTTCTTTAACTTCATTTTTATTATTTTCTTTTTGCAAATTTGAATCTTTATTTAAATTAAGTTTTTCTAATATAGAGTCTATTTCTTTAGGATCAACGTTCTTGATTAACATCGTAATCTCACTCTCGTTAAGATTTTTTAATACATCTTTTATAGTATCTTCTACTTTTTTACTTGATTCGTTATTTACCGTATTGTTATTATTGTTATTATTGTTATTATTGTTATTTACGTTATTTTTCATATTATTTCTATTACCTAAAAGCACTTTAGATAAAAGATTAAAATCTATGTTAGTTAAAATCTGAAATAATGGATTTTGAGCTAAACTTTGAAACAAATTCGTAATAGGGTTATTATTCATAGAAGTTCCCATGTTACTATTCATATTATTATTCATTCCTTGATTATAATTTGTTCCACCTAATGAATTTATGGCATTCATAAAATTATTCATCATATTTCCTGAATTCATATCTTGACCCATGCTATTATTTATTCCATTACCCATACCGCCCATATTGTTATTCATTCCATTATTCATTGTGGATCCCATATTGTTATTCATCTCTGAATTGCCATTTAAATTACTATTTTCCGTATTATACATAGAACTTTGTTCATTCATTCCATTATTTATGTTATTGTTCATACCATTATTATACATATTCATATTGGGCATAGAACTTTGTTCATACATATCATTTTTTTCTTCACGTCTCCTACGCTTTCTATGCTTTGACATTTTATCACCCCTCACTTTCTAAAGAAAGAGGGGCTCTCTATAAGCCCCTTCTCTTAAAAAACTTTTTAGATTAAGCACATGGACTGCAGCAAGATAAATAGTATAATGCTATAATAAATAAAATACCACTATCTATACCAAATCCACATTTGTTAGTATTGTTACTACACATGTTTGATTCATCATCACAATTGTTTGATGTGCAGTTACAATTATTTCCTCCATATCCTCCTAAAAATCTATTACCTCCAAATTGAAGTAAGATTAAAATTAAGATTATTAAGCAAGGAAAACTACATCCACTTGAACAAGCATTTCGTCTTTGTGCTACTGGAGCTTGCATTACAGGCATACAGCACATACTTGGTCTTTTGGTTTTACACCTACAACAACAATGTCTTGACATAAGAACACCCCTCTCATATATTTAAGAATTTTCACTTTATTTTATTCTAAAAACTATTTGATATTGCTATTACATAGAATTTCTATATTAAGCGCAAGGTGAGTTACAAGATAAATAATACAATGCTACTATGAAGATTATTCCTTTATCTATTAAATTTCCTCCACATAATCCTCCACAGTTATCTCCTCCACCTAACAATCCATATCCATTGTTACCTTGGCAAGAAAATACAAGTAAGATTAAGATTAAGATTATTAAGCATGAAAAACTGCATCCACTTTTACACATATCCCTTCTTCCACAATTACTTGGAACCATATAAGATGGTTCTGTGTAAGCTGGCATAACATAATTTGGTTGAACATATGCTGGTTCCATCATATAACTTGGCTCACAACAACAGTATCTTTTACATTTACAACGACATCTTGACATATAAAATCCTCCCTATTTATCATATATTATTTATTATTTGTGTTAGTTACAGTTAACAAGTTCCTTGATTACATCCTTTACCACCTAAACAACTTCCTAATAATCCGCCCCCGGAAAAACAAAAGAATATAAGGATTAAGAATAAAATAAATATCCAGAATCCACCTCCTCCACATCCTCCTGAGCCGAATGGTCCGAATCCGCATCCACAATTATTTTGGGGTATATTTTGAGGTTGAGCATTTGAACAACATTGATTACAGCAACAATTACAGCAACAATCACAACAGTCATAATAAGGATCGCAAGAACATTCACATAAACATTTCTTATAGTTTTTATAAGCTTTTTTTAATTTTTTACGTTGTTTTTTAGAGCAACAATCCCAAGGATCACAACAACAATCACAGCAACAATCAGAACTACAATCAGAGCAAGGTTCACAATAGCAATTACCATAAGGATCACAGCAACAATTATAGCATTGTTGATCAGAATTATTTCCTTGGTTTACTCCATTATTTCCGCAACATCCGCCGCCAAAGAAGTTACCAAATGGAGATCCTCCATTGCCGCATCCAAAACATAGTAGTAAAAGTATTAGAATAAAGAATAATCCTATTCCACTACCAAAACCACCTGGACCACAGCATTTCCCAAGGAAATCGTTTATTGAATTTGCATCGAAGTTTCCACCATTAGACATAAATTGATTCATTAAGCCGTTGATGTCCATCTCACTTCCTCCTTTCAGAAGTTTTTCCATATTCAATTTTCAAGTTTCAATATTTTTAATTTCTCTTGTTCATTACTTTCTTTTCAATCGTTATACTATATACTATTCTTATAATATTTTTTTGACACACAAAATATAAAAAGTTGAAAAAAAAAGCCTTCTTAAGTTTAATTAACTTAAGAAAGCTGATATTAAAAACATTTTATTCTTCTACTTCTATACCTTCAAAAATCTTATCTATTACTTCATCTACGCCTACCTTTTTTAAAGCTGAAAAAGGATATACTTTTTCAGCTTTAGTTAAGCCTAAAGTCTCTTTTATAACTTTAAAATTTTTAGATATTTCATTTTTACTTAGTTTATCTACCTTAGTGGCTACTATTATAGGCTCGTATTCATAATGTTTTACCCAGTTATACATAAGTACATCATCACCAGTTGGCTTATGTCTACTATCTACAAGAATAATTATCTTTTTAAGGTTTTCTCTCTTAATAAGATATTCCTCCATAATTTTTCCCCATTTTTCCTTCTCACTTTTAGATACTTTGGCATATCCATATCCAGGTAGGTCTACAAAAAAATACTTTCCATTTATTAAAAAAAAGTTTATTAATCTAGTTTTACCTGGAACACCACTAACTTTAACTAATTTCCTTCTATTGGTTAATGTGTTTATTAAAGAAGATTTTCCTACATTAGATCTTCCTACAAAAGCCACTTCAAATGTATCCAAATCTGGATATTGATTAGTTTTTACTGCTGAACATACAAATTCCGCTTGTTTAATTCTCATTTTTCATCTCTCCAACTAATGCATTTTTTATAACATCATGCACATCACTTGCTACTATAAATTCTATCCTATTTTTTACACAAGCCGGAATCTTTTTAAGATCCTTTTCATTATCTTTAGGAATTATTATAGTCTCTATACCCATTCTGTATGCAGCAAGGGACTTTTCTTTTAATCCACCTATAGGTAAAACTCTACCTACTAAAGTTACTTCTCCTGTCATAGCAACATTATGTTTAACCTTTTTGCCACTTAATGCAGATACTAAAGCCGTAACCATAGTAACACCTGCTGATGGTCCATCTTTAGGAACAGCACCTTCAGGTACATGAACGTGAATATCCTTATCTTTATAAAATTCTTGTTTTATATCAAAATCTTTTGCATGTGCCCTAACATAACTATAGGCTGTTTTTGCAGATTCTTGCATTACATCCCCTAATTGTCCTGTTAACTGTAGTTTTCCATTACCCTCCATTACACTAACTTCAATTGGTAGGGTATCTCCACCATAAGCAGTCCATGCAAGTCCTGTAACAACTCCAACTTTATCTTCTTTATCTATCTCATCATATTTAAAAATTTCAGGTCCTAGATATTTCTTAATATGATTTACAGTAATACTTATTTTCTTTTTATCTTTTTCAATTAATTCTGTAATAGCTTTTCTAATAATAGAGGCAATTTGTCTTTCTAGTGTTCTAACTCCAGATTCCCTTGTATAATTTTCGATAATAGTTCTAATAGATGCATTAGAAAATGTTATACTTCCATCATTAACACTATGTTCCTCTAATTTTTTAGGAATTAAATGTTTATTTGCTATAAAGAACTTTTCATCAAAGGTATATCCGGAAACTTCTATTATTTCCATTCTATCCAAAAGTGGTCTTGGAATAGTATCTAATGAATTAGCAGTAGTTACAAACATAACTTTTGAAAGATCAAAATCTAATTCTAAGAAATGATCTCTAAAAGTATCATTTTGTTCTCCATCTAAAACTTCTAATAAAGCATCTGCAGGATTTCCTCTAAAATCACTACTCATTTTATCTATTTCATCTAATAAAAATAAAGGATTTTTAGATTTAGCTTGTTTCATACCATATATAATTCTACCTGGTATTGCACCTACATAAGTTCTTCTATGACCTCTTATTTCGGCCTCATCTTTTACTCCACCTAAAGACATTCTAATAAAGTTTCTATTTAAGGCTTTAGCTATAGATTTAGCTATAGAAGTTTTTCCTACCCCTGGAGGTCCAACAAAACATAGAATAGGACCACTTAATTTAGGACTTTTTTTCTTGACCGCTAAATACTCAATAACTCTTTCTTTAACATCTTCAAGTCCATAATGTTCTTTATCTAATATTTCCCTTGCCTTTTTAATCTCTAGATTATCCTTAGTAAGTTTATTCCATGGAAGATCTAAGACCCAATCTAAATAAGTTTTAATAATAGCGGATTCTGAAGAATATCCTCCGGCACTTTTTAATCTATTAAGTTCATATAATGCTTTTTCCTTTACTTCCGCTGGCAACTTACCTTTAGAGATTTTTTTATTATACTCTTCAATTTCTTTTTTCTCTTCGTCATCTTCACCTAATTCTTCTTGAATGGCTTTAAGTTGTTCTCTTAAAAAATATTCTTTTTGAGATTTATCTATTTTACTTTTTACCTTAAGACCTATTTTCTTTTCTACCTTTAAAATTTCATTTTCCTTTAAAATTATTAAAAGTAATTTTTCAAGTCTTTTATATACATTATTTAATTGTAAAATCTCTTGTTTTTCCTCACCTTTTAATACTAAATAAGAAGCTATACTATCAGCAAATCTAGAAGGATCATCTATTTCTTCTAAACTTAATAGAGATTCAACAGACACTGAGCTTGATAATTTTACGTATTCCTCAAAAGCATCTTGTACCGAACGTAAAATTCCCTCCATGTCTTTTTCTTCTTTTAAAATTTCTTCTTCTATTTGCTCTATTTGTACTTTAAAAAACTCTTCATTGCTTTCATATTTGATAATTTTAGCTCTATATTTACCTTCTACCAAAACCCTAACAGTTTCACCTGGTAATTTTAAAAGTTGTTTAATGCTACAAACTGTCCCAACCTTATATATATCTTTCTCTTCAGGACTTTCTGTTTTTGCCTTTTTTTGAGAAGCTAAGAAGATCTCTTGATCATTAATCATTGCATCTTCCAAAGCTGCTATAGACTTATCTCTTCCTACATCAAAATGAATAACCATATTAGGAAATACCGTGATTCCTCTCAAAGGAATCATAGCTATAATTTTTTCATTCACATTTTGTTCTACATTTACTTGTTCTTTATCCAATTCTCTTCCCCCTAACTTTAAGTTAATTTATATTAACTAAACTATTTATCTATATTGAAGAGTATATTTAAATCTTTTTCATACATTGTCTCAACAACTAAATACTACGCCTAATATATTATACCTATAAAAAATATTTTTTTCAATTAACTTTATATATATATGATAAAGTAACTATATTCTATCTTTTCCCCTAGATTTAGCAGATATAATTTCGTAATCCTTTTCTTTCTCTATAATGCCTTCTGCAGTTTCTATATTATTTTTACTGCCATAATCCATTATAGCAAAATCTAAAACCTGTTTTAATCTTTTAACTGGTATAACTTCTATATCCATTTCTTTATAAGCCTCCATAAAGTTGTCTATAGGTATTAAAACTCTAGTAGCCCCTCCTTTTTGGGCAGCTTCTATTTTTTCTTTGACTCCACCTACTGGTTTAACATCTCCTAAAATTGATACTTCTCCTGTCATAGCTAATTTATTATCTACTACTTTATCTGTTATAGCACTATATATAGCTGTTGCAATACTTATACCTGCTGAAGGTCCATCTACTGGCATGCCTCCTGGAAAATTAACATGTATATCATAATCTTTTATATTTACACCAACCAGATTTTTAAGTGCTGTAACTACATTTTCTACAGAACATTTTGCATTACTTTTTCTAATAAGCTTACTATTTGATGTTGAAATTTCTTCTTCTTCCACCACACCTGTTACATTTATATTTCCTTTACCAACTTTAGCCTTGATTGCTGTGGCTTCTATATCCATCAATGCCCCTATATTAGACCCATATACCCCTAATCCATTTACATATCCAACTTTAGGTATATCTAAGATTTTCTTTTCAGGTCTTTTAACATATTGTCCATTATTTATTACCCACTCTATTTGCTCTTTTGTTATTCTATCCTTATTTTGTTCATTTGCTAAACCAGATGATAATTGTACTAGATTTACAGTCTCTCTTCCATTATTACAATATTCTCCTACTAGTTTCAGTGCACTTTCATCAATTTTCATATTAATCTTCTCAAGAACATTTTGGGCTATAAGTTTAACATCATTCTCCATAAGTGGTTTAAAAAATATCTCTACACATCTTGATCTTATAGCTGGATTAATTTCTTCTGGACTTCTAGTAGTAGCCCCTACCAACCTGAAATCTGCTGGAAGTCCATTTTCAAAAATTTCTTTTATATACTGTGGTATATTAGAATCTTCCGAATTATAATAAGAACTTTCTAAGAAAACCTTTCTATCTTCCATTACTTTTAAAAGCCTGTTAAGTTCGACTGGATGTAATTCTCCTATTTCGTCTAAAAATAAGATACCTCCATGAGCTCTTGTAACTGCACCTATCTTAGGTTGTGGCACTCCCAAATTTCCATATGCCCCTGAACCTTGATATATAGGATCATGTACTGAACCAATTAAAGGATCTGCTATACCTCTTTCATCAAACCTTATAGTTGTACTATCTACTTCTATGAATTTAGCATTGCTTCTAAAAGGAGAGTTTTTTATTGATTTTGTATACTCTAAAACCAATCTTGCTGCAGCTGTTTTTCCCACTCCGGGTGGTCCATATATTAAAACGTGCTGAGGATTTGAACTACACAAAGCCGCTTTTAAAACTTTTATACCTTCTTCCTGACCTATTATTTCTTCAAATTTAGTTGGTCTACTTTTTTCTGACAATGGTTGAGTTAAGGAAACATTTCTCATTTCCTTTAACTTATCCATTTCTTTTTTCCCTTCTTTTACACTACTAAACTTAGAAAGTTGTTGATTTTTTAACGCTGAAAAAAAATATATTCCTATAATCATAGTAACAAATAATTCTATTAATATCAAAACATTTGTTTGCATGTTATCACCCTTTATAATTTTATATGTTATTTTCTATTATTGACAAACTTTAAAGGGTATAAACAAAACTACTTAATTAATATGTGGACCTTTATAAAAATATATAAAAAAAGTGAGGTAAAAATACCTCACTCATAAAAATCTATTCTAAGCCGTTTCTGGTCCTTCTAATTGTTTTTTCTTTTTAACTTTTTTTAATGGAGTTCTTACACCGCTTTCTGCCATAATAAGTTTTGGATTCTTCGTATTTATAGTATCCTCTTCTATTATAACTTTTTCGATACGTTCATCTGATGGAATATCAAACATTATTTCCTTCATAGTTTCTTCTATAATAGCTCTAAGTCCTCTAGCTCCAGTATTTCTATCTATAGCTTCTTTTGCAATAGCTTTTAGAGCTGTCTCATCAAATTCTAACTCTACATCATCCATTTCAAACAATTTTGTATATTGTTTTACTAATGAATTTTTTGGTTCTCTTAAAATTCTAACAAGTGATTCCTCTTTTAAAGATTCTAAAGTAACTATTATAGGCAATCTACCTACAAATTCTGGTATTAACCCAAATTTCAAAAGGTCTCCTGGCATTATTTGTTTTAAATATTCACCAATATCTTTTGTTTGTTTTGAAAGAACCTCTGAACCAAATCCTATAGAGGATTTTATAGTTCTTTTCTCTATTATTTTATCTATACCATCAAAGGCACCACCACAAATAAATAATATATTAGAAGTATTTATTTGCATAAATTCTTGATGTGGATGTTTTCTTCCCCCTTGAGGTGGCACTGAAGCTACAGTACCTTCTAAAATCTTTAATAATGCTTGTTGAACTCCTTCTCCAGACACATCTCTTGTAATAGATGGATTTTCAGATTTTCTAGCTATTTTATCAATTTCATCAATATATATTATTCCTTTTTCAGCTCTTTCAATATCATAATCAGCATTTTGGATTAATTTTAATAATATATTTTCTACATCTTCTCCTACATATCCCGCTTCAGTTAAAGTGGTAGCATCTGCAATTGCAAATGGAACATTTAAAACCTTAGCAAGAGTTTGAGCAAGTAATGTTTTTCCTGAACCAGTAGGACCTAATAATAAAATATTACTTTTTTGCAGTTCTACATCTTCTACGTTTACATTTGAATTAATTCTCTTATAATGATTATATACTGCTACAGCTAAAGATTTTTTTGCTGTTTCTTGTCCTACTACATATTGATCTAAATATTCTTTTATTTCTATAGGTTTTGGTAAATTTTTAAGATCTATTTCTACATCTTCATCTAATTCATCTGCTATTATTTCTGAGCATAGTTCTATACACTCATCACAAATATATACACCTGGTCCTGCTATCAATCTTTTTACTTGTTCTTGATTTTTACCACAAAAAGAACATTTTAGTTGTTTCTTATCATCAAATTTTGGCATTTCAACACCTCGCTAGGCTTATTTCTTTTTTAATATAACATCATCTATTAAACCATAGTTTTTTGCTTCCTCTGCACTCATGAAATTATCTCTTTCTACGTCTGCCTTAATTTTTTCTAATGGCTGACCAGATCTCTCACTTAAAATTTCATTTAACTGATCTTTTATTCTTAATATTCTCTTAGCATGAATATCTATATCTGTTGCTTGACCTTGGAATCCTCCTAAAGGTTGATGAATCATTATTTCACTATTTGGAAGTGCAAATCTTTTACCTTTAGCACCAGCTGTTAGTAAAAATGCACCCATTGAAGCTGCCATACCTATACATATAGTTGAAACATCTGGTTTAATATATTGCATTGTATCATAAATAGCCATACCAGCAGTAATTGAACCACCAGGACTATTTATGTATAAATAAATATCCTTATCTGGGTCTTCTGATTCTAAGAATAATAATTGAGCAACTATTAAATTAGCGGAGACATCATTAACTTCCTCTCCTAAGAATATTATTCTATCTTTTAAAAGTCTAGAGTAAATATCGTAAGATCTTTCTCCTCTGTTTGTTTGTTCTACTACCATTGGGACTAAACTCAATTTATTCCCCTCCTTTAATTTAATTACATATTAGGTTAATAATTAAATTATTGACCAAAAGTTAGAATTTTATTATAAAATTACTAATTTTTTAAAATTTTTTTAGGTTTTTTAAAAGTTGCCAAATTCCTCTGGCAACTTTTAAAATTAATCTATATTATATACTATGCTATAGTTTTGCTTTCTTTAACTAACATATCTATAACTTTTTGGTTAACTATATCTATTTTTAAATAAGCACCTTGAGATTGAGCAATTTTTTCAGCTGTTTTTTCAATATCTTTATCTCCATATTGTTTAGCCATTTCCATTGCTTTTGTTTTTACTTCTTCTTCAGTTGCTTCAACTTTCTCAACTTCAGCAATTTTACTTATTACAAGATCTGTTTTTACTCTCTTTTCAGCATTCTCTTTCATATACTCTTTTACAGTTTCTTCTGTATTGTTTGTGTATTTATAATAAGATTCTAAATCTAATCCTTGATATTTTAATCTCATTTCAAGATCTCTTAACATCATGTTGATTTCTTTTTCTACCATAACTTCTGGGATATCAATTTTTGCATCTTCACAAACTTTAGCTATTATAGCTTCTTCGAATTCTCTTTCTGCTCTTTGTGCATTTGCTTCTTCCATTTGTTTCTTTAAATCTTCTTTATATGCTTTTAAAGTTTCGAATTCTGAAACTTCTTTTGCAAATTCATCATTAAGCTCTGGTAATTCTTTGAATTTAAGATTTTTAACAGTTACTTCAAATTTAGCAGCTTTACCATTTAATTCTTCTCTGCCATATTCCTCTGGGAAAGTAACATTTACATCTTTCTTTTCTCCAACTTTTAAACCAACTAATTGATCTTCAAAGTTATCAATAAATGTTCCTGAACCAATTTCTAATTCAAAATCAGTACCTTCTCCACCTTCAAAAGCAACACCATCTATAAATCCTTTAAAATCGATTACAGCTATATCACCTTTTTCAACAGCTCCATCTTTCTTTTCTTCAACTCTAGCATTTCTTTCTTGAGTTGCTTTTAATCTAGAGTCTATTTCTTCTTCTGTTACTTCATAAGAAACTTTTTTAGCTTCTACACCTTTATATTTTCCTAATTCAACTTCTGGATAAACTGTAACCTCTGCCTTATAGATAAATTCTTTTCCTTCACCTATTTGAACGATATCGATTTTTGGATAATCAACTGGTTTTATGTTGTTTTCACTAATTGCTTGTGGGTAAGTTGCATCACAGCAATAATTTATAGCATCTTCAAAGAATACTCCTTCACCATAAAATTTCTTAATTATATGTATAGGAGCTTTTCCTTTTCTAAATCCTGGTATATTAAATTTCTTTGCATTTTTAGCATAAGCTTTCTTTAAACCTTCATTAAATTTTTCTGCTTCTACTGTAATTTCAAGTTCTATAATATTTTTCTCTTTTTGTTCAACTTTAACGTTCATCCTTTATTCCTCCTATTAGATCTGAATCCATATTCTAACTAGGTTATTATACCATAGGTATAAAATTCATACAACCTTATAAGCCTTTTGGATAATAACCCTATTAAGATATACAAATACACTATTTTATTATATATGCTTAACTATATATACTTAATTCATTATATACTAACTTTTCAACAATTTACAATTGAAAAAGTTTAAAAATATAAATTTTGTAATAAAATATTATAATTAGTGATATTTTAGAACATATTAAATTTTTTCTAAGAACTTCTTAGCCTGTGAAAGTTCATTATATGTCTTATAATTATTTCCATATACCTCTATAATAGTCCTTCCACAATATCCTTGTTTTTGTAAACTTTTGAATAATTTTTTATAATCAACATTTCCGTTACCTGGCAATAAACATGTTTCATCTTCTTTATAGTCATTTATATGAATATTTACAAGTCTATCCCCCATTACTTTAAGATATTGATTCAATGAAATTTTTGCCCTATAAGCTTGTTTTAAATCTAAAGTAAAATATATAGGTGATTTTATTTCTTCTTTTAAAAAAGATAGAAAATCTATTTCTTTACTTTGGCACCAACATACATTTTCTTGTGCTAGTTTTACTCCATTCTCCAAAGCTATATACGCTAACTCTTCATATATTTCTTTTAAAAACTTTAATCTTTGATTTGTTAATTTTTCGCATCTCACACCATGAAAAGTATAATATTGGGCGCCTAATGTTTTAGCAAACTTGCAATGAGTTTTAAAATATTTCATCATATCTTTTCTTCTTTTTTCATGTAAATCAAAAAGATAAATTTCAAAAAACGTAGAAAAGGCATGTAATGATACTATATCAAAATTATATTTTTCTTTTTCTTCTTTTAATATTTGTAAAAAGTCATCTTCATATTCTGATGGAGCATTAATAAAAAGTTCACCAAACTCAAACCCCAACTTTTTCATAAGTTCAATACTATCTTCTGTGTTTACTACTGGATAAAAACATGCAGATGATACCCCTACCTTCATAAAATTCTCCTTTTATCGATAATACTAAAAGCCTTTTAAATTACTATAAAGTAAATTTTTAAATTACTCTTCCCTCTTCATTTAAATAATATAATTTTCCATCTAATATCACTTGGATTCCTTTACTTGTTTTTTCTCCAAATTCAACACCATTTCCTCTTATTCTATTATCATATATACATTTATGTTGTTTGCTTTTTATATCATATATCCATACAAAATATTTATTATTATTATTTAGATTAGGTAACTTACTCAAATAAAAAACTTTATTTTTATATAACTGAGGTTTTTCTGTCCAAATAAAACTTTGATCTTGTGAAAGTTTAACCTTTCTTTCTATTTTCATTTTATTTTTAGTATAAAATATATTGTTAGATATATCTTCTACTTCTTTTTTTACATTAATTAAAAACATTTCACTAGTCTTAGGAATGAAAATTAGTGCACTCTTTTTATCTTCTACTAATTCATAACTCATTCCTTCTTTTATATTTAAACTTTTAATAAACTTATTTTTATTATCTTCTTTTTGTATTTCTCCTGATATTTCAACCTGTGGTTTTAATTGTATGTTAAATTTTTCAATTTGATTTTCTTCTTTTTTCTTTATTTCTTTCTCTAATTTATTACTTTCTTTTTCTTCTTTTAATTTTTCTTCAGTTGTTTTTTCTTTTACTTCTATTTTACTTTGTAATTTTTCTTCCTTATTATTATCATTATTAGAAGATATAAATAAATTTTTAGTTTTATTAATTCCAATTTTCACATATCTCCCTATATATGAATTATCAAAGAAAGACATTACAATTAAAAACACTAAAATTATGACCAATACACTATATATTATTTTTCTTCTTTTAAATTGTTGCATCTTTTTTTCATAATCTTTACTAAAAATATCTGGTTTTTTCAATTGTTTTTCTCCCTCCTTGTAAAATTTCATTATCTTTTTTATTATACCTCAAATTTTTTAAAATAGCAGTTATTTTTTGCATATTCAAAATAATATACTATTGTATTATATTTATTGATGTTACTAGATCATATTACATTGATTTTGAGTGTTATTTTATTAACAATATTTTTATCAACACGATTATAAGTTTTAATATAAATACCATAAACTTTCTGTAACTTTTTCAAATCATTTTAATTTTTTGTATCTTTAGTATAAATTTTAATTACTTATTAACAATTTGTTTAAAGTAGTGTATAATATTTTTGTGAAAATAATTATATAAAAAATAAATCAAAAAAATTTTTGCTTTCAAATTTAATATTTTTTTAACAAATTATTCTATATTAACATTTTATATTTATTATTCATTTACATATATTTTACACCTTAAATTTATATGTATATTATTTTCATAAATTTATTTGTCAGGAGGAATGTTAATGTTTAAACAATGGGAAAATTTTAAAGGCCAACTTTGGAAAGATGAAATCAATGTTAGAGATTTCATTCAAAAAAACTATACTCTTTATGAAGGTGATGATACTTTCTTATCTAAACCTACCGAAAAGACAACCAAAGTTTGGGATAAAGCACATAGTTTAATTATTGAAGAGATAAAAAAAGGGGTTATTGATATTGAAACTAATGAAGTTTCTGGTATAAATAATTTTTCACCTGGCTACATTGACAAAGATAACGAAGTAATTTTAGGACTTCAAACAGATGCTCCATTAAAAAGAATAGTAAATCCATATGGTGGAATGAGAATGGTAGAACAATCTCTAAAAGCATATGGTTATGAACTTAATAAAGATATAGAAAAATATTTTAATAAATTTAGAAAAACTCATAATCAGGGTGTTTTTGATGCTTATACTGAAGAAACTAGAGTGGCTAGACATGTTGGTTTATTAACAGGACTTCCTGATGCATACGGTAGAGGAAGAATTATAGGTGATTATAGAAGAATAGCCTTATATGGTATGAACTTTTTAATAGCTCAAAAGAAAAAAGATTTAAATTCTTTTCAAGGTCCTGCTACTGATGAATTAATAAGATGCAGAGAAGAAGTATCTGAGCAAATAAGAGCTATGAATGATATTAAAGAAATGGCTTTATCTTATGGTATAGATATTTCTGAACCCGCTAAAAATGCAAGAGAAGCTGTTCAATTTGTATATTTAGGATACTTAGCCGCTGTTAAAGAAAATAATGGTGCAGCTACTTCTATAGGAAGAACTACTACTTTCTTAGATTGTTTTATAGAAAGAGACCTAAGATCAGGTATACTAACTGAAGAAGAAGCTCAAGAGCTTATTGATCAATTCGTAATAAAATTAAGACTTGTGAGACACCTTAGAACACCTGAATATAATGAATTATTTGCAGGCGATCCAACATGGATTACTGAATCTGTTGGTGGTGTTAGTTTAAATGGTAAACCATTGGTTACTAAAAGTTCTTTTAGATTCCTTCATTCATTAAATAACTTAGGTTCTTCTCCTGAACCAAATATAACTATTCTTTGGTCAGAAAAATTACCTGAAAATTTCAAGAAATATTGTGCGAAAATGTCTATAACAACAGATGCAGTTCAATATGAAAATGATGATATAATGAGACCTATTTATGGTGATGATTACGGTATTGCATGTTGTGTATCTGCTATGGAACTTGGAAAGAGAATGCAATTTTTCGGAGCTAGAGCAAACCTTGCAAAATCATTATTGTATGCTATTAATGGTGGTATAGATGAAGTTAAAAGAGCTAAAAATGGTGATTTAATCGAGGTAATACCTAATATTTCAAAAATGGAAGATGATGTTTTAGACTATAATAAGGTTATGGAAAATTACAAAAAAGTTCTTGCATATGTGGCTGAACTTTATGTTAATACTATGAATACAATTCATTTCATGCATGATAAATATGCTTATGAAGCAGGTCAAATGGCTCTTCATGACACAAGTATAAAAAGATTCATGGCATTTGGTATTGCCGGATTATCTGTAGCTGCTGATTCATTAAGTGCTATTAAATATGCTAAAGTTAAACCTATTAGAAATGAAGATGGAATAACTACTGATTTCGAAATAGAGGGTGATTTCCCTAAATTCGGAAATGATGATGATAGAGTTGATGATTTAGCTGTATATTTAGTTCAACATTTCTCTGATGAATTAAAAAAACATCCAACTTATAGAAATGCTGAACATACCTTATCAGCGCTTACTATTACTTCAAATGTAGTATATGGTAAAAAAACAGGTTCAACTCCAGATGGAAGAAAATTCGGTGAGCCACTAGCGCCTGGTGCTAATCCAATGCATGGTAGAGATGAAAATGGTGCTTTAGCTTCATTAAATTCAGTTGCTAAAATACCTTACAGAAACTTCTGTCAAGATGGTATATCTAATACATTCTCTATAGTACCTGAATCTCTTGGCAAAGATGATGAAACAAAAATAAATAATTTAGTTTCAGTATTAGATGGATATTTTTCTCAAAGTGCTTTCCATTTAAATGTTAATGTTTTAAATAGAGAAACATTATTAGATGCTATGGAAAATCCTGAAAAATACCCTACTTTAACTATTAGAGTTTCTGGATATGCTGTTCATTTTGTTAGATTAACTCATGAACAACAATTAGAAGTAATTAGTAGAACTTTCCACGATTGTATGTAATTTAAATGCAGTTTTAATAAATAACCTTAGAGAATAGCTTATACTTATAAGCTATTCTCACTTGTTTAGGAGGATATAATGAACATAGGATTTATTCATTCTTTTGAAAGTATGGGACTTGTAGATGGTCCTGGGATTAGAACAGTAGTATTTTTTCAAGGATGTGCTCTCAGATGTGCTTATTGCCACAATCCTGATACTTGGAATTTTTCTGGCGGAACAGAATATACTCCAGGAGCACTTTTAAAAAAACTTATAAGATTCAAACCATATTTTGATAAATCAGGTGGAGGAGTTACCTTTTCAGGAGGAGATCCCATTATGCAACCTGAATTTTTAATAGATTGTTTAAAACTATGTAAAGAAAACAATATTCATACCACTATAGATACATCTGGAATAGGAATTTCTAAATACTATGATCAAATTTTAAAATATACAGATCTAGTCCTTTTAGATATAAAACATATAGATGAAGAAAATTTTAAAAAACTTACTTGTCAAAGTATGAAACAATTTTATATATTTTTAGATGCTATAAAAAGAAATAAAAATAAAGTTTGGATACGACATGTCATAGTACCTGGCATTACAGATTCTATAGAACATATTGATAAACTTGCTACAATAATAAGGACCATTGATAATGTAGAGAAAATAGAATTACTACCCTATCACACTATAGGTACACATAAATATACAAATTTAAATATTCCTTATAAACTTGAAAATGTACCTCCTATGGATAAAATAAAGACTAAAGAACTTGAAAATTACTTATATAAGAAATTAAACATATAACTTTAAATATATCAAATAACATATAAAACAGTACTTCTGTAACTTTCACCCCTTATCTTTAACATAAATTAAAAGGTTAGTTACAAAAGTACTGTTATTTTTTTAGTTTATTAATTGTAATATCCTATATTTATCTTTTGATATAGCTTAATTATTTGCTCTGACCCCTTTTAAATTAATTTTATAATGTATATTATCTTTACAATTATGAATAGTATATAATTTTAAATAATACTTTCCTTCATTAGCATCAAACTCACCTTTAGTTGTATTTCCCTCTATACGCTGTTTCCAACAAACATACTTACTAGTATCATTTGCCTTATAAACTACCCAAGTATAATTGGAATTATTGCTATCTATATTTATGTTAACTTTTCCTTTTTTATCTGCATAGAAACAAAATGTATCTTGATCTTCTTTTTGCAACATTCCCTCTACTGAAATATTATTATATATAGGACCATTAGCATTATTAAAACCATCATTAGGTTCTTCTTCTCTTACTATAAAATCATGTTTATCCTTTAACACAGGTATTTCTATGATTTCTCTTTTAGTTATACCTTTATCACCAGTTACTTTAGCTTTGACATCATAACCTAATTCCTCATCAATAGGTTTATCTCCTTTAAACTGTTTATTCTGATTTTCTTTAACTCCTTTTAAACTTATTTTATAATTTATATCACCATTGAAATTATGCGTAGGATATAACTTTAAATAATACTTTCCTTCATTAGCATCAAACTCACCTTTAGTTGTGTTTCCCTCTGTACGCTGTTTCCAACAAACATACTTACTAGTATCATTTGCCTTATAAACTACCCAAGTATAATATAAATTATCACTATCTATATTTATACTAACTTTCCCTTTCTTATCTACATTAAAATAAAATGTATCTTGATCCTCCCTTTCTAATGTTCCCTCTACTGGCATATTATTATATATAGGACCATTAGCGTCGTTAAACTTATCATTAGGTTCTTGTTCTTTTGTTATAATATTATTTACTACTGATATTTTTATTGTTTCTTCTCCAATTGCACCTTTATCATCAGTTACTTTAAGTTTGACATCATAGCAACCTTCCTTACTATATTTATGGTTAGGATTAACTTCATTACTTGTTTTTCCATCTCCAAAATCCCATAAATAAGATACTATATTTCCATCTGTATCAGTTGATTCATCTCCATTAAACTGTATATCCTCATTTAGTTTAACATTATTTTTAGCTATATTTATTTTAGCTATAGGTTTTTTATTATCTTCTTTTATTGAGGTTAAATCATTTAACAAGCCTTTAAATACTAAATTAAATTGATACTTACCATTCACAACTTTATAATCAGTGAAATAACATGTAACTGTTTTATATCCTGACCATCCTTTGTTTTCAAGAGTTCTTAAAATTTCATTAGCTTTTTTATTCATTTTATTCCAATCAGTTAATTTATCAACAGAATTTTCTCCTGTATAAATTCCTGAGATCTTAAAAGAATTTACATTATCGGATTTTAAAGCTTCATTTTTCACTTCTTTAATCTCACTAACATTAACTATATCAGAAGAAATTTCAGAAAGTGACCTTTTTGCATGATTTTTTATATATTCATCTGATACTAGTGGTGTTCCTATATTCTGCCTATTATCTATTAATTCTTGCATATATTTTTGATATCTATTATTTTTCTCTGTATCATTTTTTAAGCTTGAAAGAATACTATTATATTCCTTATAATCTTCTTTATTTATAGCTTCATTTATTTTATTAAATGTTTCTATATCATGATTATATAGATAACTTGCAAAAACACATCCATAATTATAGAATTCCCATCCACTACTATAAGTAGACTCCAGTACTTGTTTTATACTAAATCTTTTTTCTTTATTTGATGACAATTGATTTATTATTGCACTTCTTGGTTTTATATTTTCTACACGAGTTGACCCTGCAAAAAATTCTGCTGTTCCTTCATCATACCAGTTCATATTACTATTATTATATAAAGGACCTTGTCCCCACATTCCATGAACTAAATATCTACTTTGAAGATAATGAGTAAATTCATGTCTAAATAGTTCTTCCACACTATAAATATTTTCTTCCGCAGTTCTTTCAAATGTATAGAAAGTTCCTCTAGGCTCGATATAAATACCTCCATTATCTGTACTTACATTGCTTAAATACCAATTTACCTTATAATCTTGTGGTGAATTATATATTTTTATTCTTAAAATATCATCTGGATTTCCTGGTTCTAACGCTTTATCATTACCTACTACTCTAAAAAATTGAGATTCAACTTCTTTAGCTGCCCAATAAAGTCTTTTAACTTTTTCTTCTGAAACCTTTTCTCCTACATCCATTATTATGGTACCATTATCAAAAGTGTATGTTTTAGGAAGATGATGTTTAAGACCTTCTTCTTTTAATTTATTGTAGTCTATAGTATTTCCATGAGCATCTTTACCATTATAATTACTATATATTTTACTAGCTATAGAAAAAAACTTTTCAGAATACTTAGGTGAATTATCCATAATTTCAGTTAAACCTTCTATAGCCTTTTTATCATCTCCATAATATATTGCCCAATCTTTAAAATCAGATATTGCATTATCTATAAGCCACTTTCCATTACCATTATTAATTAAACTTATATTTTTAAGTTCATCTAAGAAACCAGAAATTTTTCCATACCATTCCATATCCTTAGCTTCCTTACTATAAGAACAGGTATTTACATAATAGCGTATACCTTTAATAATCTCATACATTGCATTTCCCTTTGATGAATCTTTACTATATTCATTAAGATTTTCTTTATAATCTCTAATTAAAGGAACACACTTATTCATTATATTGGAGTCACAAGCCGTATTACCGATAAGCATACCTAAGGATGCAATAACCCCATTTTGAACTTTAGTTCCAAAGTGAAAGTTAGGATTATCCAATAATGAATTCATAGATATAAAACATTTTTTCTTAAAATCATAACTATTAAGATAGCTCAATGAATCATTATAGTATGCTAAATAAAATCCTGATCTTAAAACTTCTATGATTGTAGGAATACCTTTATTATCAGTATTAGAAAACGTTTTCGATCTTTGTGCTAAATCATTTAATAAATATTGTATACGCTCTTTATTTGAATAGAATTTATAACTTTCTGTACTATATTTAAATAATCCTTCAATATTGCTCCATGTTGTACCTGCAACTGCTTCTGACATTTCCTTGTAATTCATATTAGAAAGTTGTTCTAAGGTATATTTTTGTTCTGAACCTCTAGAAGATTTCTTTATAATCTTATTTGTAATTTTTCCTGGTTCATTTATTAAAGTAACAGTTGATTTTGTTTTTTCTATTTCATTGTTAGTTTTTAGTGCCTCTACATTTTCTGTAGTTATTTGTTTTGATTTATTATTACATTCAATCCTTTCATTCGGTATTTCTTTTGTTTGAGGAAAAGCCATAACTCCTATTGCACTATTTAAAACCATGGTTGTAGTCATACATGTTACAAGAGCTGTTTTTTGAATTTTTTTTCTGGCACCACTTTGATTTTCAATAATGGACATTAGCACCTTTAAATTTTTACCCAAATTTATTCCCCCTCATTTTTCGACTTAAATTTCAAATTAATTTTAAGTTATATTATAATTTGGATTTAAGTCTTTCTTATATTGTTTATTTTATTATACTGTGAATTTTCAGAACATGATATGAATTTTTTGTTAACTTTTAAATTAACTATTTAAAAATATAAATTAAATTTTTCTTTTTAGTACTCTTATTCTCTTTAACACACACTATTACAATACATATATTTTCCCATTAACCTTTAGTTTTTACCTCCACATAGCAAAAATTTATTTGCATGATTTTTAATAATTTTTTTGGAACTTAATATAAAAACACCCTACTAAGTAGTTTTCACAACAATATTTTCAACTGTTTATACTTAGTAGAGTGTTCTCCACATTGGTGTATTATATTTTTAAATTTTTCTATAATCTATTTAATATTTCTACTTCCTGGTTTTATATATTCCATTCCTTGTTTACATAATGGACATTCTTCTTTTTCAAAACTTTCTATATTAAGATCTATACAGCTATATATTGGTAATTCAACATTAGCTCCACCTCTATTTACTATACAAGTTATTCCTATAACTTCCGCTCCTAATTCCTTTAAAATCTTAGCTGTTTCCATGGAAGATTTTCCTGTTGTTACAACATCTTCTGTAATTATAACCTTTTGTCCTTTTTGAATTTCAAATCCTCTTCTTAATTGCATTTCTCCATTAACTCTTTCAGTAAATATAGCTGGTTTACCTAATTGTCTTCCCATTTCATATGCAACTATGACTCCACCCATAGCTGGTCCTACAACCATATCAAAATCTAAGTCTTTTACTTTATCACAAACCACACTTAAAACTTTTTCTGCCTTATCAGGATATTGGAGCAACTTAGCACATTGACAATACTTATCACTATGTCTTCCTGATGATAATAAAAAATGTCCTTCTAATAAAGCTTCACTTTCCTTCAATATATCAATCACATTAATTTTATTCATTATTTAAATCCTCCTAATTTTTTTTGTATTTTTAGTTTATTATCATTATTTTTATATTTTTTTATTTATATTTTCCTTTACTTAATCTAACACTCAGCTTTATATTATAAGATCCCTCTTATTTCAGATAAATCTTTTATACCTTCTTTTATCATAAAATTTTCTATTCCTTCTATTATGTCAATTCCAGCTTTAGGATTTACAAAGTTTACTGTTCCAATTTGAATCGCCGTAGCTCCTGCCATTATAAACTCTATTGCATCCTCTGCAGTCATTATTCCCCCTAATCCTACAACTGGAACATCTACATTTTTACAAACTTCATAAACCATTCTTAGGGCAATAGGTTTTATAGCCGGCCCTGAAAAACCTGCACATCCATTATTGAAAACTAGTTTTCTTCTTTTTATATCTACAGCCAACCCTTTAAATGTATTTACAAGAGATAACGCATCTGCTCCTGCGGCACAACATGCTTGTGCCATATCTACAATATCCTCTGCATTAGGTGATAATTTAACCATTAATGGCTTCTTACAGACTCTTTTTACTTCTCTTACTATTTCATGTGCCACTTTTGATTTTATTCCAAAAGCCATTCCGCCATTTTTTACATTAGGACAAGATATATTTAACTCGATCATTTGAACCGATGTATTATTTAAAATTTTTATTCCCTCAATATAGTCTTCCAAAGTTGCCCCTCCTAAGTTAGCTATGATTACATTGCCTAACTTCTCCATATGAGGTAAATAGTCTTGTATAAATCCATGTATTCCTGGATTTTGAAGACCTACACTATTTAACATTCCCGATGTAGTTTCCCACACTCTTACTCCATCATTTCCATCTTTTTTATTAATAGTAAGTCCTTTGGTACATATTCCTCCTAGTTTTGATACATCATAAATAGGTTCATATTCTCCTCCAAAACCAAATGTTCCAGAAGCTGTTATTACAGGGTTTTTAAATTCTATTCCACACATATCTACCTTAATCATTCCATATCAAATCCTCTCCTATAAATACAGGCCCAGTTTTGCAGACTGTCTTATTTCCTTCCTTCGTTTTACATGTACATCCAAGACAAGCGCCTAATCCACATGCCATTCTATTTTCCATAGATACCAATACCTTTGTTTCTTGTTCCATGCACATTTTTACAACTTTTTTCATCATAACCGTTGGTCCACAAGTTATAACTATGTCATATTTTTCTGGTTTCAATAAATCTGTAACATATCCTTTATGTCCTTTTATCCCTTGTTCTGTAGCTATTTCTACTTTGTTTACATTTTTTTCCACATTATCCACAGAATAATCCACAGTTCTAAATCCAGCATAGAAATCTACTTCACATTTTCCTAGTTTTTGGCTTAGATATACCATCGGTGCTATACCTATTCCCCCTGCAACTAATGCCACTTTTCCACTAATATCCTCAATATTAAATCCATTACCCAAAGGCCCCATTATTTGAATTTCATCACCTTTATTCAAATTTTTCATAAGGTCAGTACCTTCTCCAACTACTTGATATAAAAAACTTATATAATTATCTTTAACATCATAAATACTAATGGGTCTTGGTAATAATATATTTCCTTGTAAAGGCTTTAACATATAGAATTGACCTGGTATTCCCTGAAAATTTCCTTCTATATGAATTTCATATATTCCCTCTTGTATTTTTTTATTTTTTATAACTTTTTCTATAGAACATATCAAAGGTATTCTCTCCTTTACTTATTTATTTCGTTTAATATTGCATTTTTCATAGCAATAGCTGCCTCTCTTGCACAATTGGCAAATTCTTTTTCTCCATTTTCTTTTTTTCTATAAGCAAGTAATATACCTCTTGAAGAATTTACTACTCCACCATTACCATTTTTTAAATAAGGTATAACATCTTTTGCTCCGCCACCTTGAGCACCATAACCTGGTATTAAGAAAAATGTATCATTTAATAATTTTCTCATCTCAATACCTTCATCAGCATGAGTACATCCCATTACACCACCTATGGAACTATATCCACATGTTCCTAAATATTCCTTACCTAAATTTTTAATCTTTTCTCCAACCCTTTTATATACTCTACTACATTCCTTTGTTTCTATATACTCTATATCTTCAGCACCTCTATTAGATGTTCTTATTAGTACAAAAATTCCTTTTTCTTTGTTTTTTACATATTCTAAATAAGGTTCTATACTATCTAATCCCATATAAGGATTTAAAGTTATAAAATCACTTTCAAATGCTCCAGTAAAATGAGCCTTAGCATACATTTCAGCTGTTTTAGCAATATCCCCTCTTTTTATATCTGCAATACTTATTACATTTTTTTCTCTTATATATTTTAAGGTTTTTGAATATGCTTTTAATCCTTCTATTCCATACGCCTCATAATAAGCAATTTGAACCTTATAACACGCTACCACATCAAATGTACTATCTATTATCTCTTTATTGAAATTAAATATTGCATCACTTATACTTGCAAATTTCTTTAAATACCCTGTTGGCAGATAAGTTACATCTGTATCTAATCCAAGACATACATGTCCTTTTTCCTCTACCACTTTAAATAATTTATCTATTATCATCTTTATTCCTCCTAAATATTGGCATAAAGTTATTTTCTATATTTGATTTCTCCACTTTTTATAGTCATTAAAATTTCTCCATAAACTTCTTGTCCGTCAAAAGGTGTATTCTTCCCTTTTGAGAAAAACTCTTTACTGTCTATTTTATATTTCTTATCTATATCAACTAAAACCAAATCTCCATTGAATCCCGGTCTTATTTCTCCACTATTTAATCCCATAATTTTAGATGGATTTTTACTCATTATTTCTGATAATTTATTTAAGCTTATATAACCTTCTTTAACTAACTTTGTGTAACAAACTGAAAAAGCTGTTTCAATACCTGATATTCCAGGTGCTCCATTTTTTTTATCTTCCTCTGTATGTGGAGCATGATCTGTTGCAATTGCATCTACATAACCATTTTTTATAGCATCTATTAGATACTGTACATCTTCTTTGCCTCTTATAGGTGGATTTACTCTGTAATCATAATTGATAAGGCCTATATGATGAGGTGTTACCTCACAAGTTAAATTTGCATTTCTTCTTTTTGCATTTATAACTGCTTCCATAGCCTCTTTTGTGCTGACATGAGCCATATGAAGTTTTGCACCTGTATTTTCACATAGTGCTATATCACGAAATGTCATTAAATTCTCTGCAACTCTCATATCTATTTCAGAGAACTCTTTAGTTTCTGCATGAGATATTATAGTCATATCTCTTTCTTTAGCTTTTAACATGGCTTTATACATTACTTCATCAGATGTTACTCCCACTCCATCATCAGATATAAATTCAACCTCTTCTGTTAAAGAATCTAAATGTTCTATAGATTGTCCCTTCATATCCTTAGTTATGGTAACAATTTGATTTATATTAACAAGATTTAAATCTTTACCTCTATTCATTACATTATAAAATGTATCCATATCACTACATCTTGGATTGGTGTTAGCCATTAGATTTACAGTTGTATATCCTCCGTGTAATGCTGCCATAGATCCCGACTTTAAATCTTCTTTAATCGTAAAACCTGGATCTCTAAAGTGACAATGCAAATCAACAAAACTTGGCATTAAAATTTTATTATTTCCATGAATAACTTGGCACTTTTTATCTAAATTAATTCCTATTTCTTTTATAATTCCTTCATTAATATATATATCTCCCTGAAACCTACTATTACAGTCAATAATCTCTACATTTTTTATCAAAAGTTCCATTCAATTTAATCTCCTCTACAATTATATTAACACTTTACATATATTTATTTAAAAGTTGACCATGAGCTATAACACCCATGGTCTAATATAATTAAAATTTATAAACTTCATCACAATATTGACATCTATAAGTTCCTTTTTCACTGTCTACAAGATAAAAACTATGAGTAATTTCTTGTTCTATTGAAGTTATACATCTTGGATTTTTACATTGAATTACATTTTCGATCTTTTCAGGTAAGTTTAATTGAAGTTTTTTAGAAACTTTTTCATTTTCTATAATGTCTATAGTAATGCCTGGATCTATGAATCCTAATGCCGCTAGATCTATATTAATTGTATTTTCAATTTTAATAATATCTTTTTTACCATTTTTATCACTATTAACATTCATAATTAAAGCAACTGGATATTCAACTTTATCTAAGCCTAAATAGTAGAAAATTTTCATACCAAGTCCTGCTTTTATGTGATCTATAACTATTCCTTTTTTGATTGCATTTATTGATAACATTATTTATCCACCCCCAAAAGTTTTGCTATTAAAGCCATTCTTACATACATACCATATTTAGCTTGTTTAAAATAACTTGCTCGTGGATCTTTATCCACTTCTATAGATATTTCATTTACTCTTGGTAAAGGATGCATTACAATCATATCTTTTTTAGCTAAATTCATTTTATCAGCATTTATAATATAACTATCCTTTAATCTTATATAATCTTGTTCATTAAAAAATCTTTCTCTTTGTACCCTTGTCATATAAAGAATGTCTGCTTCATCTATTACGTCTTCTAATCTTTCTACTTCTTTAAATTCTATATTATTTTTTCTTAAAACTTCTTCTCTAATATAATCTGGAACTTTTAATTCTTTGGGAGATACTAAGATAAATTTATTATTTTCATATCTTGACATGGCTTTTATTAAGGAATGTACTGTCCTTCCAAATTTTAAATCTCCACAGAAAGTTAAGGTTAAATTTGAAAGAGTTCCCTTAATAGAACGAATTGTAAGTAAATCTGTTAAGGTTTGAGTTGGATGTTGATGTCCACCATCTCCAGCATTAATAACTGGCATTTGTGAATACATTGAAGCAATTTTTGGAGCGCCTTCCTTAGGATGTCTCATAGCAGCTATATCTGCATAACATTCTATAGTTCTAATCGTATCTGCTACGCTTTCTCCCTTTGCTGCTGAAGAAGATTTTGCTTCAGAGAACCCTAATACTTGTCCTCCTAATCTTAGCATAGCAGCTTCGAAACTTAGTCTAGTTCTTGTACTTGGTTCATAGAATAGAGTTGCTAAAATTTTTCCATCACATACATGGGCATATGCTTCAGGTTTTTCTATAATTTTCTGAGCATATTCTAAAACTTCATTTAACTCCTCTACTGTAAAATCCATTGGATCAATTAAATGTCTTCCTTTTAACATTATTAATACTCCCCCTTTTTAGTCTCGCTGGACTAGATTTAAAGGCATAAAAAAAATCTTCCTTTTAAAGGAAGATTTATGTGCGCCATAAATGTAAAATTTTCTTTTTTAGCCATAGATATAGAACACCTATATCCGAACTTTTCTCTTCCTTTTAGACCTCTCTGGATCTATTTTTAAAGGTTATTTATTTTGTTGTTTACTACTTGTCTTTGTTTCTTGTTATACTATACATCAATTTTTTATCTACGTCAATAATTAATTTTTAAAAAATAAATTTAAGTTTTTTCTCTAAATAGACGATAATTTTATTTAGATTATATTTATTTTTGATTTTTTAGTATAAAAAGATATTTACTGAGAATTATCATATAATTTTAATTAAACATTATAACTTTAATTAAATATAGGAGGTAACTTATCTATTATGAAAATAGAAAATATTTTAAACATGCCTTTAAATACACAAGGTGTAAAAAAACAATTAGAACCCAACAATATAAATCAAGACTCTTTAAAAAAAATTGTTGAGGTAGGTTTAATTCAAAAAGTATTTGAAAATTCATTTAAAAACAATTCATCTTTTTCTATGATTTTACAATCTATTATGTCATCAATGCTTGAAAAAAATGGTGATCAATTAGGTGAAGAATTAAATTCTAGTCTTACTGGTGTAAAATTACAAGATTTAGCTAATGGATTTTCTGATACTATTTCAACTTTAGATTTAAAAAATACTTATAAAAGTTACAATAATAAAAATTATGGTATAAATACTTACTTAAATGGTTCCGTAAAAGGCATGGAAAAAATTTCAGTTAAAAATCCTAGAATAATGCAGGCTGTAGATTTGGCTTGCAGAAAATACAATATGGATAAAAATTTAGTCTTATCTGTTATCAAACAGGAATCAGACTTTAACCCAAATTGTAAATCTTGGGCTGGTGCTATGGGACTTATGCAACTTATGCCAGAAAATTGTACTGATTATGGCGTTAGTAACCCATATAACATTGAACAAAATGTAGATGCTGGCGTCCGCCATCTAAAAGACATGATTAGAGGTCAAAAGGGAAATATAGCATTAGGACTTGCCGCATACAATGCAGGTCCTGGAACTTTACATAGAAGAGGAGTCACTTCAGTAGACGGCATAGTAAATCTACCTAGTGAAACTCGTAATTATGTAAAAAAAGTATTAGGATATTGTAAAACTCTTTAAATATAAAATAAAAAATAATCTCTAAAAAGAGATTATTTTTTATTTTGTCCATTATATTCACTTATTTTTTTCCATCTTAATGCATATTCTCCTGTTGCCCATTCTGCCATAACAGCGGTTTCACCTTCTTTTAAAGGAATTGTTACACTTTGTCTTTGAGCTATTTTTCCTGATGTAACAGTATAAATTAATATTTCTTTATTAGTTAGTATAACTAATAAATCTTTATTAGGAGATGTGTAAGCATCTCTAGCCTCTGGGATTTTTGCCTTAATATCATTCCAAGATATATTCAAGGTATCATAATTTACAATTCCTCGTGAAGGAATTGTATTTATCATATAATCTTTATACCTATTTTCGTCTTCTTTTTCAACTGCCCTTCCTATCATAGCCCAATACCCATTTTTTCTTTTAAGGGTAAAATTGGTATCATCAAATTTATATCCTTGTTTATCTAGATCTTTTTCTAAATTCTGAAGATTCCCCTCTTCTCCACCACTCATAACATGCCATATTCCTAACTTGCCATAATTGAAGTTATCTAAAGGTAGTACCGCAAATTTATCATATTTTATAGCATTTATATTTTTCTTAGTATCATATTCAATTCCAACATAGTTATCGCTTATAAAGTTAACTCTACATAATAAATTTTCATTATTAGCTAATTGATCAAAATAAGATTTATTTTGATCATATTTTATATTACTTTCTTTAAATTTTTGATTCACATTATGGGCATTTAACTCTTCAAGTTTTTGATCCACATTATAGGCATTTAATTCTTCTATTATTTTTCCATTTTCAGTATACAAATTATTATTTAATCCCCAAAAACCAATATTCCTAGGTATTAAAATTTTATCTGTTTCTATTACATTTTCTATTTTTTTATTTCTAGAATATATAGTAAAAGTTCTATATTTTTGAGAAACTATTTCTTTTTTAGTATCATTGTCTAAAGGTACCTTTATCTTATTTTCACTTCTTAATCCTAATACTAAGGTACTCCTTAGTAATTCCTTTTCATCTTTGTGAATTTTACTAAATTGCTCTGTATTTCCATTAGTTTCTTTTCTATTAGAATTTTTTATCTCATTTTCGCTTACCTTTTTTAAATATAAAAATGTATCATATGCATATAATATCATATTATCAGAATCTATTTCCATAAAATCATAAAAATGTTTTTCATTTGATGTTACAGATATTATATTCAAATTTTTATTTTTTATTTGTAATTCCTGTCTAGTTCTTTTATATGCATATATTAAATACTGATCTGCATCTACTGTTTTTATTTTAAATTGAGGATTATTGCAAACTTCTTTTCCTACTCTTACTACGTCCTCATTAAATTCAATTTTATTTTTTAAAATTCTTTTCAATTCCTTTTCTGTTATTTTGCTATTCCAATTTTTATAAGATTCTATTTTCCAAATTCCTGTAATAGGTATTTTTTCATTACTAGGAGCTAATATTTTTTCTTTTTCACTTAACTCTATATTAGTAGAACAACCACTTAAAAGAGTTAAAAAAATAGATATCAATAGGAAAATAAGTACTTTATTTCTTAAATTATATTTTTTTCTCATAATCCAACTCCTTATAATACATTCTTTAACTTAATTTTAATTTAACAAGTACTTTAGTACCTTTTCCTAATTCACTTTCAATAATAAATTCTCCATTATGTAATTTAATTATTTCATCACAAATTGAAAGTCCTATACCATTCTGTGACTTGCTACTTTTACCTTTGTAAAATTTCTCCTTTACTTTAGGCAATTCTTCTTCACTTATACCACATCCTGTATCTTGAACTTCTATTACTAATTCATTATTTTTCTTATATGCTTTAAATGCTACCTCACCATTTTCAGGCGTAAATTTGAAAGCATTATCTATTATGTTAATACAAACTTGTTTTAATCTGTTTTTATCTACCATTATTGTTGGCAAATTATGTTCACATATTACTTTAAAATTTATCTTTTCTCTATTTGCCCTAGGTTTCAGATATGTTTCTAAATACTTAGCCAAAGCTTCCACCGAGAACTCTTCTTTCTTAATCGTAACTTTATTAGAAACGAACCTAGAAAAATCTAACAGTTCCTCCACCATATTAGAAAGTCTATCGCTTTCCTTTTCTATAATATTCAAGCCCTCACCTAAAGTATCTTTATCCATACCATCGGAATTTAAGACTACAGCCCATCCTTTTATAGCTGTCAGTGGTGTTCTAAGTTCATGAGATACAGAGGAAATAAAATTATTTTTAAGATTATCCTTTTTCTCTATTTCTTCTGCCATATAATTAAGGGTATGAGAAAGCTTTCCAATCTCATCTTCACAATTCACTTCACTTCTAGCCTTGAAATCACCATTAGCCATTTTTTCTGCAACTACTGTAAGCCCTTTTATAGGTTCTACAATTGAATTTGCAACAACTAAACTAACCAAAGAACCTACAAAAATAACTATAGCCCCTATAATTAAAAATAGTATCATTATACCTAAAATATTTTTATTAACTTCTTCTAAAGAAGTAACAAACCTCAAAACACCTATAACATTATTTTCTGATTTTAAAGGATATGATAAGGCCATAACACCTTTATCATAATAAGAAACCTTACCAGTCCAAACTCCATATTGATTATGTAATGCTTTTTTATAATCAGTAGTATCTAATTTTTCATAATTTCTAACACCTATGGAATCCATAAGTATTTTCCCTTTTGTATCAATAATTTGAACTTGTGCAGGAGTCTGTTTCCAAAAAATATCTACATTAGATATAATATTTTCCTCCAGAGTAGATGAAGAAAAATACCTATTATAAAACTCTGCCGAAGTCTTAATTTGACTTAAAAGATTTTCTTCAAGATTATTATAAAAATAAAATCTAATAAAACTAAACAATATTATTTCTAATACAACAATACTAAAAAGAATAACTTTCACATAACTTTTAGTCAATTTTTTTCTTATACTTTTCATAAGCTCACCACTTTATTAAATATTAGATACCCATCTATATCCTTTACCCCATACGGTTTCTATAAACTTCGGTTCTGAAGGATTATCTTCTATTTTAGTTCTTAATCTTCTCATATTTACATCAACAATTTTTGATTCCCCATAAAAATCCCAACCCCAAACAGTACTTAGAAGTTCTTCTCTACTAAAAGCTTTCCCTGGATTTTCCATAAAAGTTTTCATAAGCAAAAATTCTCTTGGGGTCATATCAATTTCTGTATCATTTTTAAATAATTTTTGAGCATAAATATCTAATTTAAATGGCTCTGAAATTATGCAAGCATCCTCTTGTTCCTTATTTTCTTCGGATACTCTTCTTAATAAAGATTTTATTCTTAACAATAATTCCTTGGGATTAAATGGTTTTACCATATAATCATCAGCTCCAGTTTCAAATCCTTCTATTTTATCATTATCCTGTCCTCTAGCTGTAAGCATTATAATTCCTATATTTTTATTCTGTTTTCTTAATTCTTCACAAACTTTAAATCCATCTATACCAGGTAACATCACATCTAAAATAACTATATTAGGTTTTTCCAATGTAACTATTTTAAGAGCATCTTCTCCTCTTTCACATTCAAAAACATTAAATCCATTATTCTTTAAAAATATTTTAACAAAACTTCTTATATTTGCCTCATCCTCAACTATTAAAACCTTGTTTTCCATATTTTAAACTCCTCTAAACTTAATTTTCTATATATAAATATAATCTATTTCTACTGCCCTTATTATACATTAAAATAAAACTATATAAGGTAACAATATTGTTACCTTATATAGTTTTATTTTAAAATTTTATATAAATATTATAAATATCTTAAAACTTTAAGAATATTTTTTATAAAGCTATTGACCATTACCTTACGTCATGTATTAATATATATATAAAGCGAGGTGAATTTTACTTTGGATAAATTTATTTCAACTGGTGAATTTGCTAGTAAAGCTGGAGTAACTATTAGAACATTAAGATATTATGATAAAATCGGATTACTAAAACCTTCTAAACTTAATGATAAAGGTCACAGGCTATATTGTATGGATGATTTTATAAGACTTCAAAAAATATTAACCTTAAAATTTATAGGTCTTTCGCTTCAAGATATTAAAAGAATTATGATTTATGAAGGTAATGACGATGATCTAAGATATTCTCTAGAACTCCAAAAAAAAGTTATAGAAAATAGAGTTGCTCAATTAAATATGGTAACAAAAGCTATAGATGAAATGATAGAAAATATTCCATTAAATGATAAACCCCATTGGGATGAAATGTTTAGTATTATGAATATCGTTAATAAACATACGAAATGGCTAGAACAATATGAAAATGCTACTAATTTACGAAAAAGAATATCTATACATGATAAATTTAGTAAAAATAAAGAGGGATGGATGCCTTGGTTTTTTAATGAACTTCTTAACATTACAGATTCTTATCCTAAAGATAAAGAGATTAAAATTCTTGAACTAGGATGCGGAGATGGTTCTCTTTGGGCTAAAAATATACACCTTATGAAAAATAACTTTAACATAACACTTACTGATTTTTCTCCCGGTATGCTGGAAGATGCAAAGAAAAATTTAAAAGACTATACTAATAACTTTAATTTTAAATTAGTTGATGCTTTAGAAATTCCTTTTGAAGAAAGTACATATGATATTGTAATTGCAAATCATATGCTATATCATTTAACAAATCTTGATAAGGCACTTTTAAATATAAAAAATATATTAAAACCCAATGGATACTTCTTTGCTTCTACTGTAGGTGAAAATCATATGAAGGAACTTAGTAATATTATAAATGGTGTTAATTGTAAAAGTTTAAAATGGGAAGGGATTATAAATACTCGTAATTTCAACCTAGAAAGTGGTAAAAACATTTTATCTAAACATTTTAAAAATATATATTTAAAACGCTACGAAGATGCTCTTATTATAAATAAGGCTTTACCTCTTACTCATTATATTTTATCTATGCCAGAAAATATAAAAAATAACTTAGATGAAAAAATTTACACTAAATTGGTAAACTATATAGAGAGCATTATAGATAAAAATAAAAACATTATAATAACTAAAGATACTGGTTATTTTAGATGTAACAAATAAATTTTGAAAGGATGTAACTTTTATGAAAAAATATAATATACCTTTTTCACCTCCAGATGTAACAGAAAGAGAAATTGAAAATGTAGTTGAAGTATTAAAATCTGGATGGATAACTTCTGGACCAAAGGTAAAAGAATTTGAAGACAATGTAGCAAAATATAGTGATGCAAACCATTCTGTTGCCGTATCAAGTGCTACAGCTGCTATGGAACTTATATTAAAAGTTTATGATATAAAAGAAGGAGATGAAGTTATAACAACTCCTTATACTTATACAGCTACTGCTAGTGTTATAGTTCATAGAGGCATTAAACCAATATTTGTAGACACAAAAAAGGATTCTTTCTTAATTGATGAAGAAGAAATAAAAAAGGCTATTACTCCAAAAACTAAAGCTATATTCACTGTGGATTTTGCCGGTGTTCCTGTAGATTATGATGTTATAAAAAATATGCTAAAAGAAATGAATAGGGAAGATATTATTTTACTTTCTGATTCTGCCCATTCTTTTGGTGCGAAATATAAGGGTAAAAGAGTTGGTGGTCAATTTGATTTCCATACATTCTCATTCCATGCAGTTAAAAATTTAACTACTGCTGAAGGCGGAGCTGTAACTTTTAATGATAATAATTTCCTAGGAAAAGAAGATTTATATAAAGAATTAAAAATTACTTCTCTTCATGGTCAAACTAAGGATGCATTATCTAAAATGAAAGCTGGTGCTTGGAAATATGACATAGTAACGGATGGATTTAAATGTAATATGACAGATATGCAAGCAGCTATAGGTCTTGTTCAACTTGAAAGATACGAAGACATGTTAAAACATAGAAGTAAAATATTTGAAATCTATAATAATATTTTAAGCAAAGAAGATTTTGCTATTCTTCCATTTATAAAAGATGAAATTAGAGAAACTTCTTATCACCTATATCCTTTAAGAGTGAAAGGAATGACAGAAAATCAAAGAACTAAAGTTATAGAAATGATGGCTGAAATGGGTATTGCAACAAATGTACACTTCATTCCATTACCATTATTCACTTTATATAAAAACTTAGGATATAAAATCGAAGATTATCCTAATGCTTATAACCAATATGCAAATGAAATTTCTTTACCTGTTTATTCAACTCTTTCTCTAGAAAATGCTGAAATAGTAGCTACAGAAATAGTAAAATGCATAAAAGAAGTTTTAAAATAAAAAATTAAAATACTTTTAAAATTTTAATTTTATATCTAAGTTTAATAACTTATTGTATAATCTAATATAAAATAATATTTATGATATAAAGAAAGGATAGTTAATTATGAAAGTTAACTTTTATACATCTTTAAGAGAATATGAAAATAGAAAAGAAGAATTTAATAAGGCTATATTTGATGTTATAACAAGAGGTATATCAACTTTAGGACCTGAAGTTAAGGAATTTGAAGAAGAAATAAAAAAATTTACTGGAGCAAAACATGCTATAGGTGTAGCTTCTGGTACTGATGCATTAGTATTATCTTCTGATATCTTAGGATTTAAAGATGGTAAAGAAGTCATTACTTCTCCATTCACATTTTTAGCATCAACATCTTGTATAGCAAGACATGGTGGAAAACCTGTTTTTGTTGATATAGATGAAGAAACATTTAACATCAATACTGATTTAATAGAAGAAAAAATCAATGAGAATACAGTAGGAATTCTTCCAATTCATTTATTTGCTCAAGTAGCCGATATGGATAAAATTATGAACATTGCAAATAAACATGATTTAAGAGTATTAGAAGATGCTGCTGAAGCCTTTGGTATGAGATGGAAAGGAAATGGTTCTGAATATAAACATGCTGGAACTATTGGTGACATGGGTATATTCTCATTCTTCCCTACTAAAACTTTAGGTGGTTATGGTGATGGTGGTATGATCGTAACTAATGATGATAACTTAGCTGAACTTGCTAAATCTTATAGAGTTCATGGTGCTAGCAAAAAATATCATTATGATCATTTAGGATATAATTCTAGATTAGATACAATTCAAGCTGCTGTTCTTTTAGTTAAATTAAGACACATGGAAGAATCTATTAAAAAGAGAGAAATCATAGCTGGTTGGTATATGGATAGATTAAAAGATATTGAACAAATAAAATTACCTGTAATAAAAGGTGATCAAAAACCTGTTTACTATGTATTTAACATCTTCGCTGAAAAACGTGATGAACTTGTTGATTATTTGAGACAGAATGAAGTACAATTTAGTATCTACTATCCAAAACCATTACATACTCAAAAATGTTTTGAGTATTTAGGTTATAAAAAAGGTGATTTCCCTGTAGCTGAAAAAGCTTGTGAAAGAGTTCTTGCTCTTCCTATATATCCTGAAATTACGGAAGAAGAAGTAGATTTTGTTTGTCAAACAATAAGAAATTTCTACACTAAATAATTACTAAAAAAAGTAATAATATATAAAGGAATTATCTATATTAAAATTTTAATATAGATAATTCCTTTTTTATAATAAAACTATTTATAATTTAAGTTTAGTACCCTTTTTCAAAAGTTCTTCGGCTTCATTAGGCATAATAGGTTTACTGAATAAATATCCTTGTACAAAATCACACTTTTTATTTTTTAGCATAGAATACTGTTTAGGTTCTTCTACCCCTTCTGCTATAATAGATAAATTCATATTTTTAGCTACTACTATTAATCCATCTATAATTGATGATTTAACCTTATCGTCACAGATATCATCAACAAAAGACTTGTCTATTTTTATATTATCTACTGGTAAAATTCTCAAATAATTTAAAGATGAATATCCTGTTCCAAAGTCATCTAAAGATATAGAAATTCCCATATTCTTAAGTTTTCTTAAAATTCCTACCTTACTATCCATAGAATCCAAAACAGAGGTTTCTGTAATTTCAAATTCTAAATATTTAGGTTCTAAATCTGTTTCCTTTAAAATTTGTTTTACACTATCTAAAAATCTTTCATCTTTTAATTGTTTTGCAGAAATATTAACTGCTATTTTTTTATAATTATACCCTTTATCTTTCCATATTTTATTTTGTTTACATACCTTTTTCATAACTAAATTACCTATCGGTATAATAAGTCCCGATTCTTCTGCAATAGGAATAAATTCACCTGGAGAAATAAACCCACAATCATTATTATCTAGTCTTAGAAGAGCTTCAAAGCCATAAATTTCTCCATTATTACAATTAATCTGTGGTTGATATTTAACAATAAATTTATCTTTATCTATACACTTTCTTAGAATACTTTCTATTTCATTATGTCGTTTTAACTCCGTAGACATAACTTTACTATAAAATTCAATTTGATTTTTGCCCAAATGTTTCGCCCTATACATGGCGGTATGAGTATTTTTTAATATAAGATCAATGTTATTTCCATCCCTTGGGAACCTAGAAACCCCCATACTAGCCGATAAATAAATTTGTTTTCCATGTATACACACTTCACCATTCATGTAACTTAGCAAATCATAACAAAATTTTCTAAAATATTCTTCACTCTCAATGTGAGGTATAGTAACTATGAATTCATCTCCCGCAAATCTATATAATCCTAATTCATTACTTAATTTGTGTCTCAACCTACTAGCAACACATTTTAAAAGATCATCACCAAAATTATGTCCTAAATCATCATTAATCTTATTAAAATCATCTATATCTATGAAAATTACTCCACCTTCGCCTTTACAGCTATTACAATTTTTCAGTATTTTACTCATGTCACTATTAAAAGATGTTTTATTAGGAAGTTCCGTCAAAGGATCATTATAAGCAAAAAACCTTATCTGTTCTTCTGCTATTTTTCTTTCTGAAATATCACTAACTGATCCTACTACTCTATCTATATTTCCAAACTTATCTTTATTTACACTTCCCTTTAACAAAATCCATTGATCTGTACTATCCCTTAACTTAAACTCATATTTAAAAAATTCCTCATCATTATTAATATAATTTAAATAACTTCTCTGAAAATCTTCTTTATCCTCTTCATTACAAAGAAGGGCTAAAATTTCCTCAAATTTTAATCCTCCATTAATATCAATTCCAACTATTGTATTCCATTTTTCTGAATAATAGAACTTGTTAGTAGTATTATTATACTCCCATATGGCCTCATTTGACCCATTAACGGCAATAGTATATATATCTTTTATTCTTTTCAATTCCTTCTCATTGTTTTGAAGCTGCAGATACTTATCTTTTAATTCATTTTGAGCAATACTTAATTTTCCATAGACTTCTGAAAGTTCATCATAATTATTTTTTAAAATTCTTATCATCTTATTAAAACTTTGAGAAAGCCTTCCTAATTCATTTTTTCTATTATAATTATGTTTTACATTTAGGTCTCCATTAGATGCCCGTTCCATAACATGCATTAAATTTGTTATAGGTTTTGTTAAACAATTAGAAAGATATATAGTTAGAGTTATACCTATAATCAAAAAAATAATTGTTACTATTATTATCATTTTAGCTATATTCATAGCCGGCTCTTTGATATCTTTCATGCTTTGACATACCATTAAAATTTCCTTATATCTTGGAATATAATTATACCTAATTAAAATTTCTTCTTGTCCTTCTTTGATTTTTATAAAACCGTTAAAAGAACTAGTTTTCCCTTTACCTAATTTATTTATTAGTTTTTCTATAGAAGGATTTTTAATAATCTTTGCACCTTTATTATTTGATTCTAACAATAAATTTTTATCTAAATTAGAACAAATTATACATCCTGATTTACCTAATTTAACTTGTTTCAAAGAATTTTCTAAGTACTTATAATTATATACATTAGCAAATACACCTAGAAACTTTCCATCTTCGTTTATAATAGGATTTGTAATAATATAACTATCTTTTCCTTCTAACTTAGATAAGATTTTCAAGTTAGTTATTATATTAGTATCATATAACATATTAGCATTTTCTTTAAACACACTATTAAAATTAAAAGCATATTCTCTTTGTAACGTATTAAAAACAACTTTTCCATCTTTATTTATAATTAGACTATTCAATAAATCATATGATACTATTTTAGATCCATATAAAATAGATTTAATAGCTTTTGTCTGCTTATTATAAAACTCTTCATTAAACATTTTATTATTGCATTTAAAAAAGAAATCAACTACTTCTTTTTTTTCTGACATAAGTTTAGTTTCAATATGTTGTTTTTTTATTACATTTTGCAACTCTCCAGAACCCATTTTAATTATATGAGTCATATTATCCTTACTTATTTTTATAAGATTACTAGATGCATATGTGTAAGATATTATTCCTAATAATATCAGTGGAGTGACCAATAAAATAACCATGCTTAATGGAAGTTTAGTTTTTATATCCATCCTCGTACCCCCAAAATAAAAGATAAGACAAACTTTCTAAGTAATTAGATTTTTTTTAAGATTTTGCATATATTGTATATATTATACCACTAAAAATATGTAATTTATATATTATTTTTATATCTAGCATATAATGTTTTATAAACATTTTTATTGGAGAAAATATTATATGAATAAGGAAATTTCTATAGAAAATATCAAATTAAATCTTAATCTTCCCGATTTCAAAACAACTGAAGATATAATTCCTTTCAAAGGTATTATAGGACAAGAAACTGCTAAAAAATTCATTGAAATGGGATTAGAAATTAATAAAAAAGAATATAATATCTATATTTCAGGGCATAGAGGAACTGGTAAAACCACTTATATATTAGAAAAAATAGAAAATTACGCCAAAACATTATCCACCCCTAATGATTGGTGCTATGCTTATAATTTTAAAGATGAAAATAATCCCGTAGCTCTTTCTCTTCCCCCTAATAAAGGAACAGAGTTTAAAAAAGATATAACCAATTTGCTTAAATTTATAATCGAAGAAGCACCTATCCATTTCACCTCTAATACCTATGAAAAAAAACGCAATACAATTATTAATAAATACGAAGAACAAATTATAGGTTTAAATGATGAATTGAATGCTCTAGCTTTAGAAAAAAATTTAATCATAGAAGAAGATTCTTCTGAAGGTATAGTCTTTATTCCCATGCTAAATGATAAAGAAATGGATTCGGAAGAGTATAATAAACTACCTCAAGCAAAAAAAGATCTAATAAATAAAAATGCTAGTGATCTCAGACTTGTATCTATTGAAATACTAAAAGAAACTAAAATATTAGAGAAAAAAATGGATGAAGAACTTTGTAAATTAGAAAATAAAATAGCAAACAAACTTCTTACTAAAAAAATTAAGCTTCTTTTAGATAAATATAATTTCAGCGAAAAAATTAATAATTATATTATTAATTTAAAAGAAGATTTAATTTCTAACATAAATTATTTTCTTGGGGACATAGATTCCAACCTTAATAATAAAGAAAAAAATCTTAAAAATACTAAATTATTTGAAGGCTTTTTAGATGATCCCATATATAGACGTTATAGTATAAACGTTATTGTGAGCAATAAAGAAAACTCTGGTGCTCCTGTTATTTTTCAAGATTCCTCTGAATACTATGATTTATTTGGACAAATAGACTATGAAAATTCAATGGGAAACCTTATTACTGATTTTACTCATATTCGTTCTGGAAATATTCACAAGGCTAATGGTGGATTCTTAATATTAAATGCTAATGATTTTATAACAAATATGGACATATATGAAAACTTAAAAAGATGTCTCAAAACAAAAGAAATCACTATAGAAAATGTTAAAAACTCCATAGAGCTCTTGCCAATAGCTAGTTTAAAACCTGAATCTATTCCTATAAATCTAAAAATCATACTAATAGGTTCTGATTTAATTTATTCTCTACTTTTAGCCCATGATCCAGATTTTCAAAGATTTTTTAAGGTTAAGGCAGAATTTGACTCAAATATTAAGTTAAATGAAAAAAATTTAAATGAAGTTATAGGCTACATGACTAACTATATAAATAACAAAAAATTCTTGCACATTGAAAAAGCTGGTATTAAAGAAATATTACTTTACTCTTGCCGTCTTTCTGAAAATAAATTTTATTTTTCATCCTCTATAGGAAAATTATTAGATATCATAGATATTTCTAATTATTTAGCTAAGAAGGAGAATTGTACCTATATAAAGAAAGTTCATGTTTTAAGAGCTTTACATGATGAACAAGAAATGCATAGTTTAATTAAATATAAAATTCTTGAAATGTATAAAAAAAATCAATATTTAATTGATATTAATGGTAGTAAAATAGGCCAAATTAATGGACTTTCCGTATGTGATTTTGGTGACATTTCTCTTGGAATGGTTCATAAAATAACCGTTACTACTTATGCAGGGAGAAAAGGTATTGTAAATATAGAAAGAGAAAGTAAAATGAGTGGAAATATACACAATAAAAGTGTTATGATCTTATCTGGATTTATTGGAAACTTATTAGGACAAGAGACTTATCTTTCTTTTAATGCTAGTATAGTTTTTGAACAATTATATTCTGGTATAGAAGGTGATAGTGCTTCATGTGCGGAATTAGTTGCTTTACTTTCATCTCTTGCAGATATACCAATTAAACAAAATTTAGCTATAACAGGTTCTATAAATCAATATGGCCAAATTCAACCTATAGGGGGAGTAAACGAAAAAATAGAAGGTTTTTTTGATACATGTAATCTATTTGGATTAAACGGTATGCAAGGAGTTATTATTCCCAAAGGCAACTTAGAAAATTTAGTATTAAAAAATGAAGTTTTAGACGCTATAGAAAAAAACTTATTTCATATATATTCTATTGAAAACATAGAAGATTGCCTAAAATTATTATATGAATTAAAGCTTGATGCTTCAGATAACACTCTTAATACTGTAAAAAATAAAATATTACTTAAATTAAAAGATTTTAATCGTCTATTGAAAAATGACATTTAAATAACAAAAAGGGGCTGTCGCATTAGCATAAAAATTTATACTAACGCGGCAGCGTTTTTTTGTGTTTTATAGAAAATTTAATAATATTTTACCTTCTATAAGATTAATAATTTAAAAATGTCGCACTTTAATAAGCCTTTAGTATTAAGGCTTTTTTGACTTGTAGAGTTTTAATATTTTAAAATTAGGCACCTTTTTTTAGTGAAAAAAGGTGTGTTCCAGTTCTATCTGACTGAATCTTATTATGTAGCTTATTTATGTTATGTGCCATTGCTAATAGCATACTTTCAGCCAAAACATTTCTTTTACCTTTACTTAGATATCTACGAAATCTCATATCTTGTTTGATTTCTGCAAAAGAACCTTCAGCTTGAATGCTCCGATTCATTCTTAACTGGCATCCTTCTTCACTTACAATTCTTTCAAGATTCTCTTTGCGAAGCATGTTA
>NZ_JAUSWN010000006.1:0-128232 GCF_030815255.1 Hathewaya limosa | reverse complement strand
TTCTATCATGAGATTTGGCATTAGATACAACTATAAGTTCTGGAATTCCTTTGTTTAAGTTGAACTTTGTATGAAGTTTTATTCCCGCTTTTGTAGATCGAAATTTTGCCCATTCAAAATAAGTTTTAGCTATGCTTATAGTTGAAGAATCTATTAGTTTTATGTTTCCAAACTTTTTGATTTTCTCATTTATAGGCAATTGTTTTAAAGCATTAGAAATTAGTTCACTCAATATTGGGATATAAACATTATAATCGATATGATTGTTATAGTTGGATAACATCCCCAGGCTAACGCTTTTTATTGATTCCTTTAGTTTAGAATCTGATTGCATAAAATCATCAATATCCCTTAAACTGTCTAGCTTCGCTAAGTGAAAATATAGGTGGGTTTTTAAATGATTTGATGCTATATTATAGTTAATATCTAACTTATACGCAGACTTTTTCAAGGTGTTCCAATTAATAATATCTAACAATTTTTCAAAGATAGTGATATAATTATTCATAAATAGTCAGCAACTCCTTTGCGATATGATGGTGGTAATTATATTAAAGCAAAGGTGCTGGCTATTTTCATTTATATATTGATGGTATAAATAGAACTTTATTACATAAGATTATTGTCAATAGGATTTTAAATCCATTTATTAAACACTAGTGATGTTTTTTATATTATTTAATTTATAACTTCTTACTTACTATCTTCCTCTTAGGTTGTTCACCATTCCCCACATTTCATCTGATGTTTTAAGAGCATTAGCACTTAATTGGAAGGCTCTTTGAGTTATGATAAGATCTGTCATTTCATCTCCAAGATCTACATTTGATAATTCAACATATCCTGAATGAATACTATAATCATCTGCTGGTAATTCTGTAGCTCCTTGTTTAGGAACATATACACTATTTCCCTTAGATTCTAGTGCATTATTCCCTACAAATTTTTTAACTTGTATTTTTCCTGCATCTATAATATTATTACCATTTTTAATATTAATATCTCCATCTGTTGAAATAGAGATATTATCTGAACTTACTCTTACTCCAAGATCACTTAATCTCACTTTATTACCATTTTTCATTATAGCAACATAATTTCCATTACCATCAACTAAGTCACCTTTAACATCTATTTTAAAAGATCCATCTCTTGTAAATGCTTTATAAGATCTATTTCCCTCTGGAATCTCTATTTGAAAATATCCATCTCCATCTAACGCAAGATCAGTTGTTATACCTGTTTCTTTTAAACTTCCTTGAACATTTTCCCTTATCCATTTATTAGGTTTAACCCCAGTGCTATGTTGAAGCCTTCCGTTCTTTTCATCTATTAACGGATATCCTCTACGAACTAAAGACTCATTTAAAAGATCTGAAAAACCTACTGTAACTTTTTTATATCCAGTTGTATTAACATTGGCCATATTATTAGAAATACTATCTAATTTTTCTTGTTGAGCCATCATAGCTCCCTTACTTGTCCACGTAAGTCTATACATTTTTTAACACTCCCCTAATATCTAGCATCTTCCAATTTCATTAACAGCTTTACCTAAAGTCTCATCAATAGTTTGTACAACTTTTTGATTACTTTCAAATGCCTTACTATTATTCATCATATCTATAGTTTCTTTTATGATATTTACATTAGACTTTTCAATGGTTCTATTTCTAACATTGTAATTTACTGCTTCTCTAGCACCATTTCCTTCATATAAATTATCCCCTACTTTTTTAAGGGTATTATAATTTTGAAAATCTTTAACATCAAGTTTATATTTTTCTACACCATTAACTCTTATATTACCATTAGGAGTACATGATATATCACCTGCGTCAACTTTTATAGGACCTCGTCTGCCTGTATATAAATCAAATCCTTGTATTAGATCTCCATTATCACTTGTAAGATATCCATCTAAATTAACATTAAAATGTCCATCTCTAGTATAATATTCTTTACCATTTCTATTTACAGTAAAAAATCCTCTACCTTCAATAGCAAAATCTTTATCTCTTTTAGTCTGTTGTAAAATTCCTTGTGTAAAATGAGTATCTACCGTATCGATAGCACTTCCTTTACTAATTTGCCCTATGTTATTTTTATAGTTTTTATTTCCAACAACCTTATCATAGTTGTAAAGCATAACATCACCAAAATTTTTAACAGCTAAATTATCACATTTAAAACCATTGGTATTGGCATTTGCAAGATTATTAGTTATTACGCCTTGTTTTGCTTCTCCTGTTATCATTCCAGAAATTGCTGTATATAACCCTCTTATCATTATTTTTTCACCTCATCAATTTTTACTTTTTGATTATCCTTATATATCATGCCCATTTCAAGAGCTCTTTTTTCCACTTGTGCATCACTTATAGAATAGCTATAAGAACTTTTAAAAATTAACAATGTAGAAATTATTATACCCACACCTAATCCTAGTAAAAATTTCTTGTCCTTCAAAATGTTTAGAAAAGGCTCTATTTTTGATATAAATCTCTTATTAATAAGACCTCACCCTTTCCTATATTAAAGTTAGCACTAATCTCTTCTACAGAATGTCCTTCCTCTAAAAGTTTTTTGATTTCAAGTTTTCTATTTTCATTCGATTTTATATTATCGTCCTTTTTACAATCAAAGTTTATATTTAAACTTGAATTACTTTCTTTAACATTTTTTAAACTTTCTTTAAATACTTTTAATTCTGCTATTTCATCTTCCATACTAACTAAGTCCTTTTGAATTTCTGTTAAAGTCTCAGCAATTTCTTTTCTTAAAATTCCGATTTCAAGTTTTTCATCCTTAGCATTTTCAAAACTACCTTCTAAGAAATTATTAAATCCTTTTTCTTCTTTTTTTATACCTAAAACACTATATATTATTAAAATTATTCCTATAGTCAATAAAAAAATTATCATTTTCATTACTTCCTAAACTATGTTTTAATTATAATACTTCATTTTTTCAATTATTTTTCTTAAATGTACTATAGCTCTACTATGTAATTGACATACTCTAGATTCTGAAACAGATAACACTTTTCCAATTTGCTTTAATGTAAATCCTTCATAATAATAAAGTGATAAAACAGTCCTGTCCTTTTCATTTAAATCATCAATTGCCTTGGCAAGTATTTCTAATAATTCTTTTTCTTCTACAACTTCTTCTGGACATGGACTTTTTTTATCCTCTACAATACCCATTAAAGGAATATCATCTTCCTTTGAAAAAATCATATCTTCCAATGAAACCGTAGATATATAATTTATGTAATTTTCTATCTCACTAATATTTTCTATAGGAATTCCCATTTCCCTGGAAATTTCTTCTAGCGTAGGTTCTCTAAATAATTCCTTTTGTAATTTTTCTATAGCTTCATTATATCTATTTAACTTGTTCATTGCACCTTTAGAAATAGGGCTATTTTTTCTAATTTCATCTATAATTGCGCCTTTAATTCTTATAGATGCATAAGTTGAAAACTTCATTCCCTTAGTAGCATCAAATTTATTTATAGCATCCATTAGCCCGACCATTCCATATCCAACTAAATCTTCAAATTCAACATATTTAGTTTTGCCAATTATAACCCTTGAGGCAATATATTTTACTAACGGTATATATTCTTTTACTACTTCCTCTTTATCTTCTGTTTTTGCTATAAAAGCATTCATAACCTTGCCTCCTTTATTTATGTTTAAGAGAATAAATTAAATAGATTTTTGAAAAATCCTTGAAATCCTTGTTCTTTATCGCCAATATTTGGCACCGAATATAAGGTTTTACTTATTTCTCTTATAGATTTACTTGCTGGACTACTAGGATACTTTAAGTATACTGGTCTTTGTTCCCTTACAGCCTGAACTAACTTCCTATCATCAAATATATATCCTAACAATTCCATATTTATTCCTAAATATCTTTTAGAAACATTTTTAAATCTTTTATAAGTTAATTCCCCTTCTTCTTTATGAAGTACCCTATTAATAATAACTTTTGCAGATGATTTAATTTCAAAATGATTAACAGTCTTTATTAAACTATAAGCATCCGTTAAAGAAGTTGGTTCAGGAGTGGTTATAACAATAAAATCGTCACTAGCAGCTATAAAACTTAATATATCTTTATTTATTCCAGCTCCTGAATCTATTAAAATAAAATCATATCCTTCTAATTTTGAAAGCTTGTTTAAAAAAATTTTTCTCTCTTCTTCTGTCATATTGTATACTTTATCTAAAGCTGACCCTCCAGAAATTAAATCTACTCCTAGAGGACCCTTAACCATTACTTCTTCTATATCCATATAATTATTAGTTAAATCGAAAACATTGTACCTTACTTTTGTATTCATAAGTACATGATCATTACTCATTCCAATATCAGCATCAAAAATTAATACTTTTGCTCCTTGATCTCTTAAAGCTAAAGCTAAGTTAACTACTATATTACTTTTTCCAACTCCACCTTTTCCAGAAGCTATGGTAATGACCCTTTGATGTTTTTTTCTTCTTAATTCATCATAGTCATTACCCTGCGACTCCTGTACTAGTTCTCTTAATTTTGCCGCTTGATCTAGCATAAATTTTCCTCTCCTAGTATTAAATCTAACAATTGTCCTTTATCAAGATTTTTAATATCCTCTGGAACATTTTGACCTGTAGTTAAATAGCTTAAAGGAACTCCACTTTGATTTATTACATTTAATATTGAACCATAAGTAGTGGTTTCATCTAATTTAGTAAGAATTAAATTATTATAATTTAATATTTTATATCCTTCTATAATAGAACTTATATCACTTAACTTAGTTGTAGAACTTAAGACTAGATAAGTTCTATCAGCATTTGTTTTATTTACAAAAGCTCTTAACTCTTGAAGTTGCATTAAATTTTTACTACTTCTACCTGTTGTATCTACTAAAATAACATCACAATCTTGCATTTTTTTTATAGCATCTTCCATTTCTTTAATATTAAAGACAACAGAAAATGGTATATTCATAATTTCAGCATAAGTTTTTAATTGCTCTACAGCACCTATTCTATAAGTATCTACAGTAATTAATCCTACCTTTTTCTTATATAGCAAAGTATATTTTCCAGCAAGTTTAGCTATAGTAGTGGTTTTCCCCACTCCTGTAGGTCCCACAAAAGCAAATATTCCTTGCTTAGCTTCATTATTGCAAAATTCCCAAGACATCATATTTATTATAGATTTTTTTATAAGTTCTTTTTCTAACTTTTCTTCATTAGCACCCTTAGGTTTTAAATCTTCTATTATTTTAGCTGTAAACTCTGAAGATACATCCTTTGAAAGTAAGAATTCTTTATAGTTTTTAAGAACCTCACCTTTTTTCATATCCTCGGTATTCATATTTGAATACATAGCATATAAAAGTTTTTTCATATCTGTTACTTCTTCTTTTAAATTTTCATTATTATTTAAAGAAGTACTTTTAGAAATACTCTTATTTATACTTTTATTAGTTACAGTATTACTTAAAAGATTATTATTTATAGAATTTGTTTTTTTAGCTCCCTCTGAAGCCACTGTAATTTCTATAAGTTTAGGAGAAAAAAAACCTTTTAATCCTTTTTGTCTTACTTTTTTTTGTGAAATTATAATAGCATCTTGTCCTACTTCAGACTTTATTCTAGCCATTCCTTCACTCATATTTCTTACTAAATATTTTTTAACTAACATTACACTTCAACAACTCCCTCAGTTCTAATTTGCACATCATTTGGTACTTCATTAAGTGAAAGTACAATTATTTGAGGAAATACCATTTCTATAAGTTTTCTAAAAGCTGGTCTAATATTTGGTGAAACTAATATAATAGGTTGATTTTCATTAAAGTACACGTTTTCTACAGTTTCATTAATACTTTCAAAAATATTCTTAGTAATCTCTGGATCTAGTGCAGGAAAACTTCCTTGCATAGATCTCTGAATATTATTTTCTATTAATTTCTCTAAGCTAGGTTCTAATGTAACTACTGTAAGACTTCTATCATCTGTAATTAACGGATTACAAATACTACGTCCTAGTGAGAATCTAACATACTCTGTAAGAAGTTCTATATCCTTAGTATTTCTTGAATTATCTGCTAAAGATTCAAATATTGTAACAGTATCTTTTATAGACACTCTCTCTTTTAATAAGTTTTGAAGAACCTTTTGAACCTCACCTATAGTCATTAAATCTGGAACTAATTCTTCTACAACAGCACTATATTTTTCTTTCACATTGTCTAAAATCATCTTAGTTTCTTGTCTTCCTAATAGCTCATAACAATGTTGCTTAATAATTTCTGACAAGTGCGTTACAAGTACTGTAGTTGGATCTACTACTGTAAGTCCTTTTATTTCTGCCTCTTCTCTTTGATCTTTATTAATCCATAATGCAGGAAGTCCAAAGGTTGGTTCTACGGTATTTATACCCTCTAATGAAATTTCCTCATTACTAGGATTCATGCAAAGTAACATGTTAGGCATAAGATCACCTTTTACTACAACAGTTCCTCTGATTTTAATTAGATATTCATTATTTTGAAGTTGTAGATTATCTCTAATTCTTATAGGTTGAACTATTATACCCATCTCTATAGCACATTGACGTCTAACCGATGCAATTCTTTGAAGCAAGTCTCCACCTGTTACTTCATCTGCTAAAGGTATCAAGCCATATCCTATTTCTATTTCCATAGGTTCTACTTGTATTAAATTCATAACATTTTCAGGTTCATTTTTCTCAATTTCTTGAATTTCTTTTTCCTGAATTTCAACCTTTTCTATTTCTTGCTGCTTTTGATCTTTATTTAAAAAGTATGCACTACATCCTGCCATTATTGAAAGTACTATAAAAACAAATTTAGGCATACCTGGTATTAAAGACAAAATCAATAATATAGGACATAATAATGCTATAACCTTTGGAAAACTTGTCATCTGATTTCCAAGTGTTGTACCAAAGTTTTCACTATTACCAGAACGTGTAGTTATAATACCTGATGCTGTAGAAATAAGTAATGCTGGAATCTGACCTACAAGCCCATCCCCAATAGTAAGTTTTATATACTTATCTACTGCCTCTGCACCACTTAAATTTTTCATAAGCATTCCAATTACAATACCACCAATAACATTTATTAATGTTATTAAGATACCAACTATGGCATCACCTTTTACGAACTTTGAAGCACCATCCATAGCCCCAAAGAAATCAGCTTCTCTTTGAAGATCTAATCTTCTTTTTTTAGCTTGATCTTCATCTATTAATCCTGAGTTTAAATCAGCATCTATACTCATTTGTTTACCTGGCATAGCATCCAATGTAAATCTAGCTGCAACCTCTGATACTCTTCCTGCACCATTGGTAATAACAACAAATTGGATAACTACTATGATAATAAATATAATAACTCCAACAACGAAGTTACCTTTTACAACGAAAGTTCCAAAAGTTTCTATAATACTCCCTGCAAATCCTTCTCCTAATATAAGTTTAGTAGAAGAAATATTTAAGGCCAACCTAAATAAGGTTGTGACTAACAATAAAGAAGGAAATATTGAAAACTGTAGTACATTTGTTGTAAACATTGTTGTTAATAAGATCATCATTGCAACCGATATGTTTACTGCAAGTAAAAAATCTAAAAGTCCTGTAGGTACAGGGATTATAAGCATTAATACTATACCTACAACTCCAAAGGCAATAATCATATCTAAATTGTTTTTCAATCGACCTCTTCTATTACTTTCCATCTTAGATATCACCCTTTATTTCTTTAATTTATATACAAGCGCCAATATTTCAGCTACAGCTTGATATAAGTCTTGTGGTATTTCATTTTCTAGTTCTACTGTATCATATATAGTTCTTGCTAACATTTTATTTTCAAATATTGGTACTTTATTTTCTAAGGCAATTTCTTTTATCTTAAGTGCTACCCTGTCAGCGCCTTTCGCTACTACTTTAGGTGCACTTTTACCATCATCTTCATATTTTAATGCTACTGCAAAATGTGTTGGATTTGTAATAACAACTGTGGCATCCGGAACACTTTGCATCATTCTTCTCATAGCCATTTCTCTTTGTTTTTGTCTTATCTTAGATTTTATTTGAGGATCTCCCTCCATTTGTTTAAACTCTTCCTTAATTTCTTGCTTGGACATTCTTAAGTCTTTTTTGTGTTGGCGATATTGGAATACATAATCCATTACAGAAATAATACTCATTGTAAGTGAAAACTTAAAAAGTATTTGTCCAACTAATTTATTTAGTTTACCAGGCAACACATTAAAACTTAAATTTGAAATAATAAGTACATCATTAAAATTACTAACGGCAAAATTGTATCCAACATAAAGTAATATACTTATGATTGCAATACTTTTAATCATTTCAGCTAAAGAACGAACTGAAAAAAGTTTTTTAAACCCTTCAATAGGATTTAATTTTGCAAAATTAGGCTTCAATGGATCTTTGGTAAACAAAAATCCTGTTTGAATTAGGTTACCACAAACCCCTATAATTAAAATAGGAATTGCTATAGGTAAAAACGTTATCGCTGATCTCTCCAATGAAATAATTAATATATTCTTTAACATATTAAATGTAATTCCAGGTTTTAGATAGTTATTTAAAAATATTTGCATAATATTTTTCATTTCATTAAAAACAAAATCACCAAAGGCCATTAAAACAAAGGTTAAACATATTAAAGTTAATGTCATACTAACTTCTTTACTTTTAGCTACTTGTCCTTTTTTTCTAGCATCACTTTTTTTCTTTGGTGTAGCTTCTTCCGTTTTATCTCCATTATCAGCAAACACAAAGGCTACTGGTGCAATTTTTAATATATGAATAATATGTTTTGGTATCTCTTGAAACCCTAATCTAAAAAGTTTAAACATTAAGGGCAACCCTATAATAAAGGTAAAAATACCAACTGCGATCTTTAAAGGCATACCTAGGATCATAACATTTAACTGTGGTACTGCCCTAGATGCTAACCCTAAAATTAAATTTATTATTAAAATTACTAAAGTTATAGGTAAAGATATTCGAATACCTAAAATGAAGAAATACATAAAGGCATCCATAATTTTAGTAAAGCTTTGTGAAATAAGTATAGATTTACCTACTCCTATAACTTTATAACTATTTATTAAAGTTTTTATTAGGATATGATGACCATCTAACATTAAAAAAAATAATATTGCAGTTAAATTCATTAATTTTTCTATTAATGTTACATTTTCATTACTAGCCGGATCAAATAATGTACTCATAGCAAATCCTATGTGAACATCTAAATATTGCCCTGCCATTTTTATGAAATTAAAACATAAATTCGTAACATATCCCATTAGAATTCCTATTAATATTTCATTTCCGCCATAATATAATATAGAAAAAGCATTATTAAATTCTGGTACTTTCAATGTGGTAATCATAGGAAATATTATAAAACTCATAAGTAATGAAAAAAGTAATTTTAAATATCTAGGTGTTCCTGCAGGGAAGAATACATGTATTACTGTAAAAAAGGATGTTATTCTAAATAAAACCATTAAAAATAATAAAATATTTCCTTCTGTTAACAAGTTTTATCCCCCTACTTTGTAATATTAGCTATAAGTTCAAATATTCTTTTAGTTAATTCCATTGATTTATGTAACATCCAACTACTACATAACAGACCAACTAATGCAGCTACAAGCATTTTGGGTACAAAGGTTAAAGTTTGTTCTTGTATTTGCGTAGTAGCTTGCAATATAGCTATTACAAGTCCTACAACTGTAGCTGCAATTAAAATTGGTGCTGAGATTAATATGCTTGTATTAAGAGCATCTTTAAGTACAGATATAATCATATTTTCTGACATTTACAACACCTCATCTAAAGCTTAAAATTAAAGCTCTAATTAATAAATTCCATCCATCTACCATAACAAATATGAGTAATTTAAATGGTAATGATATCATAACAGGTGGTACCATAAACATACCCATAGACATAAGAATACTTCCTGTTACTATATCTATAATTAAAAATGGCACGAATAATAAGAATCCTATTTCAAATGCTGTTTTTAATTCACTTATCATAAAAGCAGGTGTTATAGCATACATAGGTACTTTAGAATAATCGTATACTTTTTGTCCCTTTTGTACGATTTCTTTACCATTTTTATCCACTTTTACTTTTACTTTATCCTCTAAGTTTCCAACTTCTAAAAACAATTTTAAATCTTTTATTTTAGTCTGTTTTAACATAAACTCTCTAAGAGGTTCAGTTCCCTTTTGCCATGCTACTTCTTGCGATATTTTGTTATTTAAATAAGGCTTTATAGCATTATCATTAATCTTATTGTAAGTAGGGGCCATAATAAAGAAAGTTAAAAATAAGGCAAGCCCCATTAATACTTCTTTAGGTATGGCCTGTTGAGCTCCAATAGCATTTTTAAATAATGAAAATACTACTATGATCCTTACAAAAGAAGTTGTCATAATGATTATTGAAGGTAATAATGTTAATACAGTCATTAAAAGTAAAATTTTAATGTTGTCTACATACTGAGTTGGAGTATTTACAGGTTTCCCATTTACAGAGAAATTTACTGATGGCAAATTAGGTGTTGCGGGTGCTGCCATTACTTTATAGCTACACATACAGAAAAAAACTAATGCCAATACGCCAACCATCACATATTTACTTTTCTTCTTCATTACAATCTTCCTTTTTATATATTTTAGTGATTAACTTTTTTATCCCTTTATTATTTTTTACTTGAAACTTTTTAGAATTAAAAATTTCTTCTATTTTCTCATTATCAAGTTTTAATAATATTTCACTTTTACCATTACCTATAGAAACTAAATAATACTCCCCTAAAACTTCTATAACTGCAATACAAGAATCCTTAGAAAGTTGTACTTTTTCTATCACTTTCATAATTTTATTGGTACCAAAGCTTTGTAACTTACCATTACCATATTTTATTATGAAATATATCATTCCTAAGGTAATTGGTAAAAGTATTATTACTTTGACACACATTTCAAATAAATCATATGTCATTTTTTATTTTCCTTTACTACTGTATTAAAATCTCACTAAAATACACTTGTTCTATTTGTCCATTTATTAATATTTGATTTACCTTATCTTTAATAGTCTTTTTAACATCTTCCTCATGAGCTGCATTTAAATCATCAGCTTTTTTAGCTCTTATGACACTTATAACACAATCAGTTACTTTATCTTTATCTTTTTCAAGCTCTGCAGCTAACTTAGCATTTTTTTCATATCCTAATGAAACTTTTACTTTAATATATCTTTTAATATCTTTATCTGCTAAGTTAATTGTATTTTCATCTAATGGACATATAACTAAATCTTTTATAAAGTTATTCCTAAAGTTGTTGTTTATATTCTTTGAAATTGGATTTTTAGAATTAGCATACATAAATCCAGCAAATATAGCTCCTCCTAATAATATTAATACCAATAATACTATAATTATAATTTTGAATAGATTACCACTATTTCCCGGAGCTTCTGTAGCAACAGACCCATTTGCATTTGCTACTTTTTTCATTTTATTTTTAGCCATCTCTATTTTCCTTCCTTTTTAGAATTATCTGTAACAATTAATATATTAACTCTTCTATTTTGAGCTTTATTAGCCTCGCTATTATTAGGTACAATAGGATGATATTCCCCTAAACCAATTGATTGAAATCTTCTAGGATCTAGTTTTTTATTATTTATAAAATATCTAGTAACATTATTTGCTCTCTCAGAAGACAACTCTAAATTATCTTGAAACTTTTCATTGCTAATAGGAACATTATCAGTATGTCCTTCTACTATTATTCCATTTTTTACAGACCCTATATATTTACTTACTACATCTAAAACAGGTAGACTTTCTTTTCTTAAATTTCCTTGTCCTGTTTGAAAAAGAATCTTATCTTTTATTTCAAATATAAACCCTCTTGAATCATTTTTTATTTTAACATAGCTTTCCATTTTATTATCTTTTACATATTTTTTAAGGCTTTCTAAACTAGCTTTTACATTTTCACCACTATTAGAATTTTGACCACCATCTATAGGTGATCCAACTATAGGTACTTCTCCTCCACCATTGTTAAAATCTAAGATTTTTTCTGATGCTTGTTTTGAAAAAACAGATTGCATGGCATTAGCCATTGACTTAAATTTAGCTGCATCTACATTTGAGTAAGAATATAATAAAACAAAAAATGTAAGTAGCAGTGTTATGGTATCAGAATAAGTTCCTAGCCAAGAATTAGGATCTATCTCATCCTTTTTTTTCTTTTGTCTAGACATTTTCTGTCACCCCATCGCCAGATGTTTGTTTATATACTACCTTTTCTTGTGGTGATAGATAAGCTGTTAATTTTTCCTCTACTATTCTTGGATTTACTCCTGATTGAATAGCTAAAATACCTTCTAGCATCATTTCCATATTAGAAATTTCTAAACTACTTTTATAGTCTAAGTTTGTAGCCATTGGTGTTAAGATTAAGTTAGCAAGCAATGAACCATAAAATGTAGTTATAAGTGCTGTAGCCATACCTGATGCTAATCCACTTTGGTCACTTAAATTTGCAAGCATTTGAATTAATCCTATTAATGTTCCTAACATACCAAATGCTGGTCCAAATGCTGCCCATGTCTTAAGTACACTAGAATTATCACCATGTCTTCTTTCAACCTCTGAAATCTCAAGTTCCATGATATCCTTAATAACTTCTGGCTCTATACCATCTACAACCATTTGTAGACCTTTTTTCATAAATTCATTTTCTACTGAATTTATTTCTTCTTCTAAGGAAAGTAATCCTTCTCTTCTGGCCTTTCTTGACAAATTAGTAAATTTCTCTATTATATCAGTACCAGCCATAGCACTATTTTTAAAGCCTTGAACAAAAACTTTGAATAAAGCTTTTATTTGATCCATTGGATATGTTATTAATAATGCTGCAAAAGATCCTCCAACAGTAATACCAACACTGGCTGGATCCCAGAAAATTGCTATGCTAGCTTTCCCTGAAGCCATCCCCCAAATCATTAGTGCTATACCTATTACTAGCCCTATGGAAGTTGCAATATCGCTTTTTTTCATTTTTCTATTCCCCCTGTTAAAGAGTTTATTGGTCTTTACTTAATTATGTATGAGTTAACGTAATTTATCAAAATACCTTCTTTTGAATTGTAATATTTTTTCCATTACCTCATCTATGTTTTCTTTAACTAAATACTTTTTGTCATTACTCATAGTAATAACTGTATCAGGTACTTCTTCAATTTTTTCTATGTTATCTTCATTTAAATAAAACTCTTTATTATTTAAACTTGTCAATCTTATCATAATTGCAAGAACCTCCCTAAAATTAAAGCATATGGCATACATAGGATATACATGTATACCCTATGTTGCCTTATTTAATTAACTATCTTTTTAAGTTAATAATATCTTGAAGAATTTCATCCCCTGTTGAAATCATCTTAGAACTTGCTTGGAAAGATCTATTTGCAACTATCATATCTGTAAATTGAGCTGCAATATCAACATTTGACATTTCAAGAACACCTTGAACCATGTCTCCAAATCCTTTTGTTTTATCAGCTGCTCCACCAACACCAGCTCTTATTCTTGGTTCCCCTGAATTAGCAGAGTTAGTATAAAGATTTTTACCTTCTGTTTTTAATCCTTCAGGATTTTTAAAAGATGCCATAGCAATTTGACCTAAAATACTAACTTTTCCATCTTCAAGAACAGCTTTAAGTTGTCCATCTTTTTCAATACTAAAACTAATAATTTTGCTATCTTTACCTGCTCCATCTTTAACAACATCTGGAATAGCTAATGGTACTAAATTTGTTCCATCTGCTGTAGGACCTGGTTTACTATCCGCATCAACAAAATTGCAAGTTGGTTTTCCTGTAGCAGGATCATGTACTATACTGTCCTTACCACCAGCCTTTACCATGTATCCAAGAACTCTATATCCATCAGAATTTAATAGATTTCCTTGTTCATCGAGTGCAAAAGCACCATCTCTAGAAAACTTTATTTCCATTCCAGCACCATCTTGTATTCCATCATAACCTGCTTTTAATTTTACTACAGATTTGTTTTCACCCCTAGCTACCATAAAATAACTATTACCATCCATAGCTACATCAAGATTTCTTCCTGTTGGTTGCATCATTCCTTGAGTTACAACCCTATCAATTCCTGAAACCTTAACTCCTAATCCAACTTGTTGTCCATTAGTACCACCAACATTTAGTGATGGACCTGTTGCAGTTGCTTCACTTTGATATAACATATCTTGAAATCTTGTTCTTGAACATTTAAATGCTGTTGTACCAACGTTTGCAAGGTTATTTCCTATAACGTCTAATTTTACTTGATTAACTTTCATTCCTGAAATACCAGAATACATAGATCTTAACATTTTAAGTTCCTCCTTAAATTACATACGTACCTTGAAATTATTTTTTTATTACTAATATATTGTCACTAGAAACATCTAAATTATCTTTAGTTATTCCTGTTATAGTAGCACTCCATTGAACATCATTAGAAGGTTTGTTCTTTGGAAGTGTAAACTTAATACCATTTACTTCACTACCTGCTTTATACTCACTCCATTTATCTTCATCACCAAAACTATATTCATATACATCTTTAGCTTTTACATACCTTAAATTTAATGATGTACCCTTATCTTCTGCATATTTGCCGTTAAATTCAACCTTTTCAGTTGAAAATCCCTTACTAGGCTTCATCTCACCTTTAAAAAATTTATTTTCTATGTCTACATTCAAATTTATATTTGCACCATCTTTATACACTGAGTTTACTTTAGCAGAATATACTCCATCTTTCAGTGCAATTTCTACACTTTTTCCAATTAGTGAAGAAGATAATAGAAAGTTAATATTATTATTTATGTTATAATTTTGATCTGGCGCATTTATAACATCACTAACATCTTTAAGATCAAATTCCTTAGGTACATATTTACCATTCTCTAAAACATTCACTTCTAATTTCACATTATCTCCTTGCCTAATAACATCTTGTACTACTCCACCATATTGATTTCCGTACATATCATAAGAATTAAATGCAACAGTTTTTCCTACAAGTCCATATGCACTTGATGCTGTCATGGTAGAATTTAAGTTTGTAATCTGTTCCATAGATGCAAATTGAGCTAACTGAGATACATATTCTGTACCATCCTTTGCATTAAATGGATCCTGATTTTGAAGCTGAGCTGTTAAGATTCTCAAAAATGTATTCTTGTCTATTTCATTTTTCTTAACTATTTTAGTTCCTCTATCAGTTGCCCCATTCATCTTACTTGTCATAGTTCTTTTAAAAAACTTTGAATTATTAGTTGTAGATCCTACCTTAGTAGAATTACCTACCCCAATATTATTATCAGGCATCTCTACATTCCTCCTATGCTAATATATTAATTACATCCTCTATGTCCACAGTTTCCCTATTACTACCTTCTTCAACTACAATGTCTTCTATTGTATTGCTCGAATGTTTCCATGACTTTTGATTATATGAGTTAAAGTTCTCATTTCTATCTTTTAAATTTTGACTATTATTTGCTGTATTGTTTTGATCATATATATCAACGGAAAATTCTTCAACCTTTATTGATTCTGCTTGTAGCTTACTTAAAATTTCCTTAGCATTGTTTTGCAATAATTGATAAGTTTCTTTTGTTGTAGATGATATATTAGCTTTCATAATACCATTTTCAACTGAAACTTTAATTACTAATTCTCCTAATTCTCTAGGAACTATTCTTACAGAAAGTTCTTTTAAATTATTTAAATTCATAAATTTTATAGATTTAATAATATCATTGTTAAAAGTGTATTTATTGATAACTGGCATTTTAATTTGTTTTGCAATTTCCTGATTATCTATCTTTAAGTTACTTAGTTTATTCAATCCTAAGTGTACTTTATCCATGGAAATAGCTTTATCTTCCTTTGGATCTTTAGTTAATATCTTCAAAAAATCTTTTTCATCGCTATTTATAGAAGATAAGAAAGAATTATTATTTTTCAACTCTGTCTTAGACTTATCATCAAGATCTTCCTTAAAAGAAACCATATTTTGTTTTAAAGAATTCTTTATATCCTCTATGCTTTTAAGATTTTCTATTCCCTTAAACTTTTTTAAACTCTTTGTATTTTTTACTTTATCTATAGAGTTATCTCTGTTAAAATCCTCTACTTTTTTAAGTAGCCCTTCAATGTCACCTTTTAACTTTTCAACCGAATTAATATTTTCTTGATTATCATCTAAAGATAAAAAAGAACCTAAAATCTTTTTTAACCCATTATCATCTAAATTATATTTTTTTAATACTTCATTTAATACTTCTTTTTTATTGATATTTTCTATACTCCCTAAATCCTCTAAGATACCTATGCTTTCTTTTAATTTTTCTTTTATTTTATTTATAGTATCTTCTTGATTAAAAATTCCCAATATACTATATAGTAGTTCTTCTGCTTGTTTTTTTATTTTTCTTTTATTTTCTTGTTCTTCTTTCGCTTCATCTTTTATAGTATTTATCTTTTCATCTTCAGTTTTATAAGAATCTTTTTTTTCTTTAATAGAAGCTTGTTCAACATTCTTTGAAGATCCTTTTATATTTTTATCAAAAACTTTAGTAAAATCTTCACCAAATTTTTCACTACTTTTTTTATTATTTTTTAATTTAACATCTTTTTTTAAATCTAATTCCTTTAAATTAACTCCTGTTACTTGCATCATTTAACATCTTGCCCCCTTTCTTAAGATCTTGCTCTAATAAAACCATATAAAGCAAATTCATCATTAGCTTTTTGTTCTATACTATTTTGTTCCTTTTGAAATTCCTCTAACTTTTTTTGCTTTAGAATTTCAACTGTTTTTCTACTTACCTGTTTTTCTTTTAAAACTATACGTTTTTCTTCTACAAACTTATTTTTATGCTTTAGCTCTTCATTAACACTATTTATAGTAGAATTTAAGCATTTTAAATAATTTAATTTAAGTTTTCTTTCTATTATACTTTCTTCTTCATCAAATTTATTAAATTTATCATAACTATTCTTCAAGTTATTTAGTTTAATTTCTGTATTCCTTTTTTCTTCCATGGCTTTTTTAAATTCCATCTTGCTCTGGTCTTCTTCTTTCATTCTTATATCTAAGACTTTTTGCAATCTAAATTGAAATCTTCCCTGCATTTTTAAACGCCCCTAAAATTTACATTCTTGCACTTCTACATTCCTATACCTTGAAACATATTTAAAAGTGTACCTACACTTTCTTCTATTGAAGATTTTTCATCAACATACTGTCTCAAATATTTAATTAAGGCAGGATGATACTTTATAGCCATATCTATATCTTTACTACTACCACTAGCATAAGCTCCTATATTAATAAGATCCTCCGCTTCTTTATATGTAGACAATAAATTTCTAGCAAAAGATGCAGCTTTTTTATGCTCTGGTATTGCTATTTCAGACATCAATCTACTTACAGAACTTAAAATATCAATGGCTGGATAGTGATTTTGAGCCGCTAATTTTCTAGATAAAACTATATGTCCATCTAATATACCCCTAACGGCATCAGCTATTGGTTCATTAAAATCATCACCATCTACCAGTACTGTATAAAACGCTGTTATAGATCCTTCTTGCGATGTACCTGCTCTTTCCATAAGTCTTGGTAACATAGCAAATACTGAAGGTGTATATCCCTTAGTAGCAGGTGGTTCCCCTATAGCAAGTCCTATTTCACGTTGAGCCATGGCAAATCTAGTTACAGAATCCATCATTAATATAACCTTTTTACCTTGATCTCTAAAATATTCTGCAATAGCTGTAGCAGTAAACGCACCTTTTAATCTTACAAGAGCTGGTTTATCAGAAGTTGCACAAACAATAACTGATTTTTTAAGACCTTCTTCCCCTAAATCTTTTTCTAAGAAGTCTTTTACCTCTCTTCCTCTTTCTCCAATAAGTGCTATTACATTAACATCAGCTTTAGCTTCCCTTGCTATCATACCTAATGTTGTACTTTTTCCTACTCCACTACCAGCAAAAATACCAATTCTTTGCCCTTCTCCACAAGTTAAGAAACCATCTATAGCTCTTACCCCAGTAGGTAATATATCTTTTATTCTTCTTCTTTTTAGAGGATCTGGAGGGCATGCATCCATTGCATACCTTTCTCCTCCAACTACTTCATACTCTTCCTCATCAAATGGGTTCCCAAGCCCATCTAGAACCTTCCCTAAAAGTTCATATGAACAATTAACATTTAACGCTTTTCCTGTTGGAACAACCCTACATCCTGGAGCAATACCTGTAAGTTCTCCTAAAGGCATTAGAATAACATTCTCCTCTTTAAATCCAACAACTTCGCAATTTATTTTATTATTATCGGTATATATTATACAAACTTCCCCTACAAAAGCTTTTATACCACATACCTCAATAGTAAGCCCTATAACATTCTTAACTATGCCTTCATAGTATGTTACATTAACATCTTTAATTTTTTCATTTAATTTGTGAAAGTTAATATTCAATATTATCTCTCCTTAGTTTTAATACTATTTTAAAAGTTCATCTTTTATTTTATCCAAAGCATAATTAAGACTTAATTTACATTTCCCTTTTTCTTTTTCAATAACAACTGTACCCAGTTCTAAACTTTCATCTGGAATAAGAAATACTTCTCTAAGGGAATAAGCTTTTTTCCATGCATCTAAGTTCTTTTTTATTTCGTCATAATATTTAGGATTGAATTTAAGAACTATAGTGTCAGCATTATGAATTTTTTCTAATTCATCTTTTACCATACTTGTTATAACATCTTCATTCTCAATCTCTTTTCTTAAATACTTATAAGAAATTTCTAATATCATATTTATGATATCCTTTTCTTTTTCTTTAAGATAATTTTGATATTGTTCTTTACATGCATATATAATTTTTTCAGACTCTTCCATTAGCTCTTGCTTTTTCTCTTCCATTTCATCTAGAGCTTTTTTTATACCTTCATCATATCCTTTTTTATGTCCTTCATCATAACCAAAGTCATAAGCTTCCTTTTGAAGTTTTGTTCCCTTATTTTTAGCATCGTCTATTATATCTCTAGCTTGACTTCTAGCACTTTCAAGTATATTTGCCCCGATTTTCTCATAACTTTTTTTAAAATCTGGCAATTTTACTTGAAACTTTTTTTCCTCAGCCTTCTCTTCTTCTTCAGGAATTTCATACTCTGTATCAATTAAAGTATCACCTTTAAAATCCACATTAGGACTTTTTATAATGCTATACGATGATTGCATCTTCACCACCTCTTGCCATAATTATTTCTCCAGCTTCATCTAATCTTCTTATGATGCTAACAATTTTTTGTTGTGATTTTTCAACATCCATAAGTCTAACTGGTCCAAGGAATTGAATATCCTCTTTCAATGTAGCACCGGCTCTCTTAGATTGATTTCTGAATATAATTTCTTGAACATCCTCTGAACATCCCTTAAGCGCAAGAGCAAGTTCTTTATTATCAACTTCTCTAAGAATTCTTTGAATAGATACATCATCAAGATTAATGATATCTTCAAATACAAACATAGACTCTTTGACTTTTTCAGCAAGTTCTACATCTTCTCTTTCTAGTCCTTCTGTAATATTCTTTTCAGTAGTTCTATCTACTTGATTTAAAATATCAACAAGTGGAGGTATACCACCAAGATTTGTAGATTCTGTTTTTATTACAGATGATAATTTACTATCTAACACTTTTTCTATTTCTTTTACCATAATTGGAGAAGTATTATTCATAGTAGCTATTCTATATGCTACTTCTGCCTGTAACTCTTCTGATAATGCAGACATTATTTGTGCTGCCTTATCCGGTTGTAAATAACATAATACTAAAGCTATAGTTTGCGGATGCTCATTTGATATAACATTTAAAAGTTGATGGGCATCTGCCTTTCTTGCAATAGAAAAAGGTCTAAATTGTTGAGTAGCCTCTGTAACCTTATCTAAAATTTCTGAAGCTCTTTGACTACCTAATGCCTTAGATAAAAGTGTTCTAGCATATTCTATACCACCTTCTACAAGATAGTCTTTAGCCTTATTCATTTCTATAAATTCATTTAAGATTTGTTGTCTTTCTTCTGATTTAACTGAATTTATATTTGCTATTTCAAAAGTAATCTTTTGAATTTCTCTTTCTGGTAATTTTTTAATTATATCTGCCGAAGCCTCTGGCCCTAAGGTTATAAATAAAATGGCCGCTTTTTGAACTCCGCTTAACTCTTCCTTTTTCGCCACTTATAATCACATCTCATCCTCAGCTAACCATGACTTAACAATATCAGCAACTTGGTCTGGTTTACTTTGAGCATATTTTTTAACTTCTGATTCTATATGAGTCTTTGGATCATTATCTTCAAATACTATTGGTTCAAATTCAACTTCTGTTTCATTTGGTAAAATTTCTGATTCTAAAGTTTCATCTAAAAGATCATCATCATCTTCATCTTTACCCCATACTTTTTTATAAACTATAAGTAGTACTATTAAGGCTATAATTGAAGCGATTGCAATAGCTATTCCTTTTTCCATCATAGCTTTCTTTTGATCTAGTTCATTCTTTTGCATTTCAGCTTTAGCAGAATCCATAATATCTTGTCCACCATTTTTAAAGCTAAATCCTTGAACACTAATAGTATCTCCTCTTTGTTCATCAAATCCTATAGTTGAAGCTACAGTATTTCTTATTTTTTCCTTTGATAGATCATCTAATTTTTTATTAGTTTCATCTACAGCAATAGAAGCTGTAATTTTTTGAATTTTACCTGGTGCTTGCACTTCTGTTTTAGTAACTTCAGGCACATTATAGTTTTTTGTTACATCTTCATGACTTGAAGTATTATTTTTATCATTATTAGATGCCTGTCTATTAGTCATATTATTATCAACCGGTGAACTAGTTATATTTTTATTATCACCTGTCTTTTCATTATTTTTAATAATATGTTCACTTACTACAACACCTTTTGCATAATCTTTACTTTGAGTTTGTACAGCATCAAAGTTTAAGTCTACATTAACAGCAGCCTTAACACCCTCACCATATATTGGTTTTAAGATATCTAAAATATTCTTTTTTAAAGTTTCTTCCTTTTTCTGCTTCATTTCTAATTGCTTACCATTTTGCAATCCATCTTTATCTTTATCTTGGAATAAATCTTCTGTTACAAGTTGCATATCATTAACTGCAATGTGAACGTTTTCCTTAGGTAAATTAGGTATTGCTCCTGTTAGTAAGCTTACAATTGCTTTTACTTGTTCTTTTTTTAATTCCTTTATACCTGGATTTAATTTTATATATACAGCGGCAGTAGAATTTTCCGGATTTTCCTTTATAGCAAAAGTATCTTTTTCGGGTAACTTTAAAATAACCTTACATTCTTTTACTTCTTCAAAGGATTTAATCATTCTCTCAACTTCACCTTGAAGAGCTTTTTGATACTTTACACTATTCTCAAAATCCGTGGAAACCATTCCATCTGAATTAAATAATTCTAATCCCTTACTTCCATTAGAAAAATCTACTTTAGATAACATCTCCATTTTTATGGCAGATACCTTTTCCTTTGGAACTAGTATAGAACTACCGTCTATTTTATAATCTATTTTTTCCTCTTTTAAAGCTTCTACAACATTTCCAGAATCTTTAGGATCTAAGTCTGAAAAAAGTATTGAATACTTTGGTTTAAATGTGGTAATACCTAAATAGATTAGTATAAGTATAACTCCAGTTATAACAGATATTATTGCTGCTTTTTTACCCACACTAAGCTTTTTCCATTTTTCCAAAAGCTTATTAAACATTTCTGTTATTTTTCCCATTTTTAGCACTCCTAACTTTCTTCATACTATAACTGCATTCTATTTAACTCGTTATATGCGTCTACAAGTTTATTTCTAACCTCTACTGCTAGCTGTAAGGAAAGTTTTGCCTCTTGAGATGATATCATTAAATCATGCATATCTACATCTCCGCCATTTATGTACTTTTGTAGCATTTGCTGATTTTGTACTTGTTTATCATTTACATTATTGAGCTCTTCTTTTAATATGTTAGTAAATTGTTTTGGGTTTTCTTTTTGATCTATATCTGTTTTTAAAGTAGCTTTATTTAACATATCTATAGTTTGATTTGGTATAAACTCATTTATCTTCACTTAATTTCCCCCCCTATTTTCCTATTTCAAGGCTTTTCATAAGCATACTTTTCTCTGCATTTATAGCTGTAATATTGGCCTCATACGCCCTTGCTGATGCCATTAAATCAGCCATTTCATTTAATACATTAACATTTGGTTTTTTTACATAGCCATTTGCATCTGCATCTGGGTGAGTAGGATCATATACAACCCTTAGTGGTGAAGGATCTTCTTCTATACCTACTGATTTAACCCCTAAAAGCTTGTCTTCATTCTTTCCTGTTTTAGGATTAAGTACTTTTTGTAAGTTTTCTTGGAAAACAGCTATCTTTCTTACATATGGCTTTCCATCTTTACCTCTTGTTGTATTAGCATTAACAAAATTAGATGCTATGGTATCCATTCTAAGTCTTTCTGCTGCAAGACCACTTGCACTGATTCTAAGCGTATTAAATGCTTTCATCCCCCTATTTTCCTCCTCGTATTACATTACTTTTCATTGCAAACTCATTATTAATTTCAGTAACTAATGAATTAAATAGTATAGTATTTGATGCCAAATTTGTCATTTCTATATCTACATCTACATTGTTACCGTCATTACGCATACTACTACTATTGTCTTGTACAACTTTATATGGTTCATCAAAATCTACAAGTGATAAATGTTTTTTGTTAGTTCTTTTTAAATCTAAATCACCATTATCTAGATTCTCTTTTAACACTACATCAAACCTTTTATATCCCTTAGTATTAAAGTTGGATACATTATTAGAAATCGTTTTACCCCTTGTTGCAGTTGCATCCATTGTATTTTTCATCTGATTATATAATTTTCCACTTTGACTAGAACTATTAAAAAGACTTGTTACAAAACTCATACTCATCCTCCTATTCTTAAATGTTTAATTTAGATTATTACAGTATATTTTTAGTATATTTTATACATACTATTATATTATCTTTTTTAATTATCTATTATTCATAAAAATACAATTATTACATATATAGATACATTTATATTATACCCTAAATAATTTGAATTTTAAATATTAATTTAAATTTAGTTATAAAAATAATTCAAAAATTTTTTACATCTTTTTTTAGACAAGACTATTATATCCAATTTCAAACATTTTATTTGCTTTTTCAGAATATTTAACATTTTTTTCTTTTTTATTTGTTATTTGTTAAAAACAGTAAATTTATTTTATACTACTTAAAACATTATAAACTTCTTATAATCTTTTTTCAAATAATAATATTATTTATTTTTCATTAGTATAAATTTATTCACAATATATTTACAAAAGCAAAAAAAATTATACCATATTTTCGACTATGGTATAATTTTAAATAGAAAAATAATTATTTCATATTTCCTAGTATCGACAAAACATCCATAGGTAATTTATTAGTTTGAACCATAATAGCATTTCCAGCTTCCATTAAAATATTATTCTTAGCAAGTTCTACAGCTTCTTCTCCAACATCAGCATCACTTATTAAACTTAAAGATCTTTCAACTGCTGAATAACTTTCTTGAATATTATTATAAGTATCCTCAAGTCTGGAACCTAATCCACCAATTCTTCCTCTTGTTTCACAAATACTTTTTATAGCCTTATCAATACTATCTAAAGACCTACTAACATCATTTACATCTGCATTTAAACCTAAATCATGAACCGTAGCTTTTATATCAGGTATAACCACTTCTTCATGCTTATCTATAAGACTTTTTTTCTTTGTAAAACTTCCATCTAAAAGAGATACTTTATTAAAATTTGTACCTTTAGCTAAATAATCAATATCTGCTGTAACTTGATTAATTTCATTCTGAAGAACATCTTTATCTTTATCTGATAATGAACCATCGCCAGCCTGTACCATAAGTTCTTTAAGTCTTATTAAATTATCATTTATCTCTTGAAGTCCTCCATCAGCAGTTTGTAACATACTCATAGTATCTTGAACGTTCCTAGAAGAACTTTGCATAGTTCTAATACTCATAGTCATTAATTCTTTTTCACCAATTTTAGTTGGATCATCACATGCCCTATTTAATTTACTCCCTGTATTTATTCTAGTCATGCACTTGCTCTGCTTTGCTTCTGTTATTTCCATATTTCTATATATATTTAGAGAAGCTAAATTATGTGATATTCTCATTATTACACTTCCTTTTAAATTTAATCTTACTATTTAAATTATCGTTATCTTATAATGTTTCTTTATTATAGAAATAAGTCTAGCATAAATATATACTAGACTTATCCTAAGTTATTATTTTAATAACTGAATGGTATTATTAGTATCTTGATTTGCATGAGCCATCATAGCGTTTGTATACTTAACCAAAACATCATTCTTAAACAAATTCATACTTGCCATTGCAGTTCCTATATCTTCTATTCTAGATAAAGAAGCTGTTGTATTATTTTCAGCATTAGAACTATCCTTAAGAAGACTTTCAAATCTATTCATTGCAACTCCTAGACTTTCCCTATAATCAAGAACTTTTTCTAATGAATCATCAATTTTTTCTAAACACTTAGAACTATTTTGCCTAGAACGTATATTTTCTGAAGATAAATCTAAAGAATCTAAATTTATTTTTCTTAGACCTATTTCTTCTACTTTATATGGTTCATATCTTACCTGAATTTGAAGTTTTTTATCTTCACCCATAACTTTTATACCATTAACTTCTGCCGTTTCGGATATATAAGTTATATCTTTTTTCAATTGTTGAAATTCCTTATCTGCAACTTCTCTATCAGAATCACTATAAGTATCATTTGAAAATCTTACAGCCATTTCTCTCATTTTTAAAAGATTCTCATGTACACCTTCAAGTTGACCTTCAGCATACTGTAAAAATGAAAGTCCATCTTGAGTATTTCTTTGTCCTTGAGATAATCCTCTGATTTGAGCCTTCATACTTTCACATATTCCAAGCCCTGATGCATCATCTGAAGCTTTATTTATTCTCTTTCCTGATGCTAAAGTTTCAACATTTTTTTCTCTTCTTTGAACATTATTGTTATGTCTATTAAAAGTTCCTAATACTAGCGCATTGTTTATTAGCATTATTATGTCACCTCCTACTAATATGTAATATTACCTTTCATTACATATTATCGAATATTGTTTAATAAATTTTAATATTTTTTAAATTATTTTTTATTTAAACTTAAACAAAGTATCTTAATCCTTATTAATTTTTAAATAATTATATATTCTTTAATATGTTCAAGAATTATATGCATATATTTCTCAACTTTTTCTCCGTATAATTCAGTTTCATCTTCATCAGTTTCCTTATTTATTAATTGAAATTTATATCCATCTATTTTAAACCTTCCATCAACTTGGCATTCTTCTTTTGTTTCAAAGAAAAATTTATGTGTTAAATCATTTATAGTTGCTCTATATGGACTTTTAGGAAAAATACTTTCTGAATAAGTATATTCTCTTTCTCTTTCTCCACCAAAATATTTAGGCACATTTCCATCATTTAAATTTTCATTTTTTACATTTATTGCATTTAAAATTATAGGAAATAAATCTAACCCTTGAATCATTTCATTGCATTGTCCCTTAGGAATATTTTTTCCTCTAAACATCATAGCTACTTTAGTTCTCCCATCATCCAAGAATCTATCAGGTTGCACAAAATAGCCTTGACCATGATCTGCAATTAAACTCATTATATATTCATCTTCTTCATAATTATCTTTTATATAATTAAATAACAAACCTAAATATCTATCTATTCTTTTTAGCTGAGTTCCATATTTATATATTTTTCTTTCATCATAGCCTTTCCTAACACTTGTTTCATCTGTTTTTTCAAAAATACGGGTTTCAATATTATTATTAACTTGAACACTAATCCTATTTTCAAACTCATCTGCTATATCATGTAGATCAGGAAGACATATCCAAACAAAATTATTTTTTTCTTTAAATGCATCTAAATGTTCAATAGTTTCATTTATCACTTCATCAGTATGCATACCCATAACACATGGCTGATATAAATATCTATCAATTCCCTTTACATATGCCATAGTAGGTGTACTTCTCCAATCACCATCTATTTTTGCTGTAAAATATCCATTATCCTGAAGAATCTCACTAAATAATTTTTTATCATAAAGAGAAAAACTACTAAAATCAGGATGATAAAACTTATGATGATTTGAGTACATTCCTGTAAAAAAACTTGCCAAACTTACATAAGTCCATTCACCGCTTACATATGTATTAGTACATATAGTTCCTTCTTTAAAAAATTTATATGCATTAGGCATAACTTTTTGCAATCCATTTTCTTCAATAAATTTTTGTGATAATCCATCTATAAATATATTTAAAATTAGTTTAGGACTTTCTGTTTTCTTTTCTTCTAATTTTATAATTTTACCCATAATAAATTCTTCATTTGAAGTTATTTCAACAACATCATTTAAATAAAAAGCATAATAATAAAATCTATTAGTTAATGATTTATTTAATGTGTACTGTTCTTCATTTACCTTAACTTTAATTTCAGCTTTATTGTCTATTGTCATAATAGGAATTACTATTTTTTTATTTTGTACTTTTGTTTTATATGTTTTTAATTTCTTAGAATTAAACAATTCTAATTTATACATGGTATCTAATTTTAAATCAAAATCTTTAAAAATCCCTGTTCTCTCAGCAAAATAGTTATCATAAATGCCGACACCATAATTTTCATTGTTTATATCAAAAACTTTTCCTACATAATCACCCTGATTTTTAGCCTTCGGAAAACCTTTTTGATAGGTAGAAAATACCTGAAAAATTTCTTCTTTTATTTCATTAAACTTTTCTCTTGAAAATCCATTAAGTAATATATTTTCAACTTGATCCATAATCATATTAAATTTGGAATTATCTATACACATACTTCTTATAAAATACTTAACTGCTTCTTCATCTTTTCCTAATGTCATATATACAATACCTAGATTTAAATTTACATCCAAATTAAATTCAAATTTTTTGTATATATTTAAAAGTTTTCTTTCAGCTTTTTCTAAATTTCCTTTATAAAATTCAACGATAGCACTTATATTTTCAACTTCTATATCATATTTTGCGTTTAATTGATATTTATTGATTAATTCGTCTGCCCTATTAAAATCTTGTTTTTCTACTGAATCTTTTAATTTATTTTTCAATAATCTTAATTCTTCTAAATTAATCATTATTTTAAAATTCTCCTTTTATAATTCTTTTATTATCCTTTTACATCTATTATATCTTTCTTTAGAATATTCTTTCAAATCTTCTCCATAGCTAATTTTTATATTAGACCATAAACTCCATAGAAAATCCTGTAAAACCTTATATAATTTCATACGCCATTTTATACTTTCTTCGCATTTATTACCATAATATATTTCTAAAAACCTCATTTCATCTTCATATGTAAATCCACATTCTAAACTATGCGCTGCTAAATCCCAAACTAAATCATTCATACCACTATATTCCCAATCAATCATATTTAATTCTTCTTTATTTATTACAAAATTTTCAGGTACTGTATCATTATGACATGAAACTAATTTGATTTCATACTTTCTTAATTTTTCTTCAAAACTAAAAATTTGTTTTCTAATCTCATAATAGTCTTCAAAAAAATATCCTTTATTTTTTATTAAGATTTTTTCATATTTACAAATCATTTCATAAGGATTAAATACGTTATTAAACTTTACATTAGAATTATGTAATTTTTTTAATGCTTGTACTACTTTGATCATAGTTTGCTCCTTTAAAGCTGTCTTAGGAGTTAAATTTTCTCCATTATCGATGAACTTAGTAATCTTCGTTCCTAAGCATTCATCCATAAATAAAAAACTTTTATCTATTCCGTATTCCGATACTAATTTAGAATTTATAATCTCATCTTTTCTATTAATCATCTCACTAGTATCTTCTTTGCATATTCTAACAACAAAAATACCTAATTCACTAAAAACTTTTATATTTAGATTAGTCATTCCCCCTATTTTTTCACATTTTTGAACTTTACCTACATACTTATTTAATATATTAGAATCTATATATTTATTTATTTCTATCATGCTCTCTCTCCTTAATCTTTAATTTTTTTATTCTATAATCCTCTATTTTTAAGAATACTATGTATTTTATTTAGGTCTTTTATATTATCTATTTCATAACAACTATATTCATTTAATGGTTTTAAATATACATTAAGCTTTTGTATATTAATCCTCACTATATCATCCCAGTATAAATCCTTTATCTCTTTATTTTTTACATATTCTTCTAATTCTTTCTTTATAAATTTTCCAGCTTCACGATTCCAATAAGAAATACCAGATAAAATATATTTGTTTTTTGTACTTTCGATTGATATACTATTAACTTTTAAATTTTCATCGCTATTTATTACCCATTCATTATTAAAACAACTTTTATAAATGCCAAAATAAGTAGAGCGACTTATATCCTTAGTAAAAACATTTTTATCTATATAAACATCTCCATCTAATACATAAGAATTTTCCAAATATTGTCTAACTAAATACATGCTATAAATATTATTAAATTCATTATAATAAGGATTATGTATTATTTTTATTTTAAACTTCTTTTCTAAATATAATAATTTTTCTCCCTTATATCCTGACACAACTATAATATTCCTTATACCTACGCTTATCAAATGTTCTATTTGAGTTTCAATTATAGGTTTATCCAATACCTTTACTAACGGTTTAGGAATTTCATTTGTTAAAGGCCTAAGCCTAGTTCCCTTACCTGCTGCTAAAATTATTGCATTCATATATAAATACCACCTAATATTAAAGTTTATTAGTACTATTATCGTGTTAATTTTGAAAATATTGATTAATGTACAGAATAAAATGAAATGTTACAAAATAAAACTGATTTTTGTAACATTTCATTATAGAAATTTAACTTTTGATCTATTTAATATTATACTGATTTAATTATTATAAATTTTGCTTAATCCATTCTTCAGTTTCAGCTATTCCTTCTTCCAAAGTATATTCTGGCTTCCATCCAATTAACCTTTCTGCTTTTTTATAATTACATAAAAGTTTCATAATCTCACTTTGAGGATGGATGTGTTTTACATAATTAACTTTTACTCTATCCCTTGCAATAATTTTTGCAAGTTCACTTATAGTTACATCTCTTCCTGTACCTGCATTTACAACTTGTCCATTAACTTTATCTAAATATCCTGACATAACAACAAATCTAGCACAATCTTTAACATATAATAAATCTCTAGTTTGTTCTCCAGTTCCATAAATATTTAAATCAATATCTGCTAATGTATTTTTAATAAATATGGCTACAACTCCACCTTCTCCACCTGTCTTTTGGAATGGTCCATATGTATTAAATGGTCTTATAACAACTGTTGGAAGTTTATATGCATTATAATATGAAAGGACCATATTTTCTGCTGCTATTTTAGCTCCTCCATAAGGTGATACAGGTTTAACAGGATGATTTTCATCTATTCCTTCTGCTCCTGCTTTATCATAAACCATACAAGTACTCATAAATACAACTTTACATGGATGAGTTTTTTCTTTATCATCTAAAATCCATTCTTCTCCATCCATTTTTGCATTTTTACCAAACATTTGAACTTTAGCTTTTTCTAAAATATTAAAAGTTCCTACCGTATCATTATAAAATGTTGTATTTGGATCATCTATAGAATCTTGTACATTTATAGATGCACCTAGGTGATATATAATATCAAATTGTTCTTTTTCAAAAATATTATCTAACAATTTAGTATCTTTTATATCACCTTCTATAAAACTAAATTTGTTATTAACCTTAAATTCTTGTATATTTTCAATTCTTCCATTTGACAAATTATCTAATGCTAAAACTTTATGTTCTTCATCCAATAATCTTTTCACTACCCATCTTCCGATAAATCCTGCTCCGCCTGTAACTAATATATTCATATATACTTCCTCCAAAATATTTTTTTATTTACAAAAATTAATCTTTTATAAATATGATTATATGCGCCATACTATCTAGCTTTTCATCTTTTATACTATTAAATATCCATTCAATATAATTGTAATTATGCATTACTACTTTTGAGAATTTTTGAATAAACTTTACTACTATATCTTCCGAAAAATTTTCTTTATAGTATCCACTAAGACCTACCAAATGAACTTTAATAAGTGCATAATTAATAACCATTATAATATATTCATCAAATAATTTTTTATTTGTTACTGGAAATGTATTCTGAAACACATAATTCACCAAAAAGTTTTCCATTATATGTTCTTTATGTAAAATAAAATCTTTATAGTATTTTTTATAACATAGATTGTATCCTTTTACTAAATCAATTTCTTGATGTTCTTTTTCATATCCGAGTCCTGTTTTAGTCTTATAATAAAATTCCAAAAATTCTCTATCTATATTTAGATCATTTTCTATCTTTGCATCTATAATTTGTGTTAATATATGTAATTTTATATCTTGTAATTGTGAAATATCATTTAAAAATTTCTTATATACATTATCTAGTATTCGGTTTTTGAATTTTTTTATGACATCATCTACATTGGAATTTTCACTAATTTCTTTATAAAACATACCTAAAATAATTAATCTATCTTCTATTGAATAATTTCTATTCTGTAATAAATCTATAGTAAAAATCCTTATTTCCCAAAAACATTTATTAATATATTTATTACTTTGTGTATCTACATAGTTTATTATATTACTTATTTTTTCATTAGATTGAATTTCATCAAACTCCATTAACTCTTTATTTAGTAAAATCTTTTTAGCCGCAACAGGGCAAGATAAAGTTAATGACTTTTCAATCTTACTATCAATTCTATTATAAATTCTAGGATATTCAGTACAAACCTTAGATAAGTTATGTTCTCCTACATTTATAAATACTTCACATAAATTTTTATTATTTAAAAAAGGGCATCTTTCATTTTCTAATAACTTTATTTGAGCATAACTATTTTCATTTGTAGAATGTCTATTTCTTTTTATATATTTATCAACCTTTGCTTTAAATTCTTTATTATAAATCCTTTTATAATTTTTAAATGTATTTTTATCAATAAATACCCTCCACCCAATACAACAACTATCTTCACATTCTCCTCCTATACACTTAAATTCTTTTGTATACGAAGGTGTTAATATGATATTTTGCACTGTTTATACCTCCTTTATTCAGTAAACTTCCAATTCATAGGGGTTCCTTTTTTTATACTACATGAAGCCTTTTTACCCAATATATCATTTATATACTTCGTTTCTAATCCAAATCCTGGTCTTATGCTTCTTACATTCTCTTTTGTGAAAACTTCTCCTTCTTGAATATCTTGTACTACAAATAAACTTCTTGAATGTTCTCTTGATTTTTTTTGTTTTTCTGTTAAATCATAGGTAACAGTTCCAAGTGCTTTTTCTAAACCTCTTATGTTATCTACCATTATTTTAAATTCTTCTGGTTCCATGGAAAACTTAGAATCAGCTCCTCCATCTGTCCTTTTTAATGTTAAATGTTTTTCAACTATTTTAGCTCCTAATGCTACTCCACCAATGGCCACAGTATATCCCATAGTATGATCTGAAAGTCCTGTTATTACATCAAAAGTTTCTTTCATATTAGGAATAGTATTTAAATTTATATCTTCTAACGGCGATGGATATGCTGATGTACATTTAAGTAATGCAACATTTTCATTACCCATTCTCTTACAAGCATCTATAGCCTCTTGAATATCGCCCATTCTAGCTATACCTGTAGACATAATAATAGGTTTACCTTTTGATGCTATGTATTCTATAAATGGTATATCATTTAATTCGAAAGATGCTATTTTATATGCAGATACATCCATTTCTTCCAAAAAATCTACTGATGTATAATCGAAAGGTGATGAAAAAAATACAAGTCCCATCTCCTCTGCAATTTTCTTTAATTTAGGTTGCCACTCCCATGGAGTATAGGCTGTTTGATATAACTTATGTAATGTAGTACCATCCCAAATGGTTCCTTGTTTTATTTGAAAATATTCATTATCACAATCTAATGTTATAGTATCTGGAGTATATGTTTGAATTTTTATAGCATCTGCCCCTGATTCCTTAGCTGCTTTTATTATTTCCACTGCTCTATCATAATTTTGAAGATGATTTGCAGACATTTCTGCTATAATAAATGTTTTTTGACCCTTCCCAATCTTAATGTTATCTATATCAAATGAGGTATTCATAATTTCATCCCTTTCTTAAAATAAAACGTTTCATTTTTATTTATCGTATTATATATCGTACTTTTCAATCTCTTTCTTTACTCTATATACACCTTGTCCATCTATTATACTTTTCATATTATCGCTTAACTCTAATCTTTTCTCATAAGTTATTTTGTTTACTTTTTCTCCTATTGTATAAATATCAGATAAAATTATAGACTTTGTTTTATTCATATATTCTCCACTGGCCTTTTGATTATCCGCAACTATAACCCCTATAGTTGGAATTCCTAAAAAACTTAATTCATATAATGTAGAACCGCATGAAGATATAACTAAATCAGCCTTTTTCATAAGATTACTAATATTAACATTTTCATATAATCGTATGTTCTTCTGTTGATATTTTTTTAAACTATCTTTATATTTAAATGCGGGTCCTATAACTATATGTAAATTAAAATTAAAATTTTTAAGTTGTTTTAATATATTTTCTGTTATATTAAAATCATCACTACCACCTAATGTTATAAGAACATCTTTAACTTCCTTATTTATTGAAATAGGATTATTATTTCTAAACTCTTCCCTTAACATAGTATAATTTTTACCAAGTAAAAGCTTAGTTTCTTTCAAAGTATTATATTTTAATTGTTTTGCATATATATTTTGATTTATAATCATATCTACAGGATAAAAATCAAGTTCATTATTATCATCAAAATATATAACATTAAATTTTTCTTTTAAAGATGATAAATAACCTTTATCTATTCCATACTTATCCACAACAATAAATTGTCCACTTATATCCTTAATTTGCTTTAACTCATCTTTACAATCTATAGATATAACTTCAATACCTTCACTTTTAATCTTTTCTATTCCTTTTGAATACTTATCTGCATTATTACATATATATTTGATTTTATGATGTTTTAAAAGCTCCTTAGCTAAAACAAGCGTTCTCATAATATGTCCTAAACCTATACCTTCTCCACCATCAGCTCTAAATAATATTTCCATACTTAATTACACACCTTTTATTAGTATTATTAAAATAAAAGAGGCTAGTATAAACTATCCTCTTTTATTTAATCTTTTATAATACATCATTTTATTATTTAAATCTTTTTCAATATATCCTAAATTTTTAAATATCTTTTTAGATGGTTCATTATCTTTTTTTACATATCCAATAATCTCATCTATTTCATATAATTCTTCTATTTTTTTTTCTATTAATTTAATAATTAAAGTACCTAACTTTTGACCCCTAAACTCTTTATCAATACTATAACTAATTGTTGCACAATTTTCAATTACATCTATTCTTACTTGTCCTACAGAATTACTTCCATTATCCATAATATACATAAAGACATTAGGGCTTAAAATCATTTTTTTAAACCATTTAATATGTTCATCATATGAAATTTCCGTATTATTAAATGAATTTTTTCTTACTTCTTTATTATTAGCCCATTCAAATAATAAATCACAATCTTCTTCTTCAACTTGCTTTAAATAATAATTCACCAAACTCACCACTTACCTTAATAATTAAATTTTCTTCTGTAAGATAGTTCCATTAATATTCCTTAGTTCTGGATAATATTTGTACAAATCTAATATTTCTTTCATTCCAAATAAATTGTTTTTACTAGGGTATAATTTTTCATATATTTTGTTAACTAAATCAAAATCTTCTTTTGTATCCACTGTCCATCTGAAATCAGAATAATTTATATCTCCTTTAAATTGTTTAATTCTAAATTTTTCAGGATTATCCCAAATATAAGGTGTAACATGTTCTCTATCCCTCAATAATACCGATTCATTAAAAGCCTTTTCTAATACATCAAAACTAAAAACCTCTACATCTAATCCTCTTGGGAAAGTTCTCTCTAATGTATTACTTAGATAATCACATGTTTTAAAATTATTTAAATATAGTTTAATTATATCATTTGTAATATCCGTATCTATTAAAGGACAATCGCTAGTTATCCTTACTACTATATCAGCTTTGTTTTGTTTAGCAGCATAATAATATCTCGATAAAACATCCTCCTCTGAACCTCTAGACACACTTATTCCACATTTTTTAACCTCTGCTTCAATAATATCATCTCTTTTTAAGTTGGAAGTAGCTACTATAATTTCATCTATACTTTTCACACATTTTATTCTTTCTATATCATGTTGCAAGATACTTTTTCCACAAATTTGTTTTAGTACCTTTCCTGGTAATCGTGTTGAACCATATCTTGCCTGTATTATACATACTACTTTCATACTATTTGCACCTTCTTTTATTCTATAACAATTGCTCGGTTATAAATAATGAATTAACTTTTTCCCTACTTATAGGTTGCATATTATGCGATGAATAATTTCCTACTATACAATTTTCATAATTTGTATAGGCATTTGTATATTCATTCATATATATAGAAGAAAGTACGGCATACATTTCACCTAAATCTTTGGCATATTTGGATTCTTCTTCCGTCATAAGTTCTTCATATACTCTTTCTCCTGCTCTACACCCGATAACTTCTATCTTAATATGTTGTTGATTTAATTTATTCTTTTCACAAACTTTTTCTACTACAACTTCAGCTAAATCTTTAAGATTTATTACAGGCATTTTAAGAACGAATACTTCTCCTCCAACAGATATTTCACAGGATTTTATCATTAGTTTTACCGCCTGTGATAAACTCATCATAAATCTACTCATACTTGGATCTGTAACCGTTATTTTTTTATTTTCTAATATTTGTTTTTTAAATAATGGTATAACCGATCCTCTTGATCCCATTACATTTCCAAATCTCACGGCAATAAATTTAGTTTTAGCCTTTCCCTTACTAAAATTTGCAGATTGTACCAACTTTTCTGCAAGCATTTTTGTAGCACCATACGTATTAGTTGGACTTATAGCTTTATCTGATGATGTAAATAAAACACATTCAACATTATTCTTCATTGCAGACTTTATAACATTTTGCATACCATCTACATTAGTTTTTATAGCTTCATCTGGATTATACTCACAAGATGGAACATGTTTCATGGCCGCTAAGTTAAATACTATATCTATCCCTTCCATAGCCCTATCAACTCTTTCAAAGTCTCTCACATCTCCAATTAAAAATCTAAATTTTTCATTATTCTTTTGAATAATTGCTGAATGTTCCATTATAAATTGTTTATACTCATCCCTGCTAAATATTCTTATAACCTTAGGCTTATGATTTATAAGTTCCTTTACAAGACCTTTTCCAATGGTTCCTGTACCCCCTATTATAAGAATACCCTTATCTTTAAAAAAACTCATATTATCCCTCTTTACTCAAGTTAATTTGCAATTATTTTTTTTATTTCTTTATGAATGTTTTCTATAATTAGTAAAATTTCATAATTGAATAAATCTCCAACTAAAATATAATCTTCATTTTCTATAGCCTCTACAACTTCATCCAACTTTTCATCAATCATAGATATATCAATAAAATTAGGTTGACTTTCTCTTGTCAAGTTTACAATATCAACAATCCATTTAATTCCATCTGCCACAAGTGGTATTATTGAACATCCTTTATTATTATCTTCTTGCTGAAATGCTTCTACTAATTGATTTATTCCATTTTCTAAATTATATAGATAATCATTTGCTGTCATTAATGCTTGTATTTGCTCATTCATAAATATTCCTCCGAAGTTTAATTCTTTTATTTTAATTATCGTAATTACTTATTATTTCTTTATGTCATCTCTAAATATAAAAGTTAGTCGTAATTTTCTTACGACTAACTTTTATATTTAGAGATGTATTGTTTAAACCCCATATGTTTGGCTCCTTTTATAAAGGCCCCCTTACTACAGTTAATAAATTTCACATTTTCATTTAACTCAATAAGTCTTTCTATCTGTTCTTTAAAATAAATATATCCTTTAGTTGTTTCTAGCATTGTACCATCTACACCTTTAACTAATTTATTATATTTATTTATAATAGGATTATCTTTAGATCCATATATTCTTTCATAAGTATTAGTATGAGATTTACCATTTAAAAAAGCTAAATCTTGACCTAATAAAACTATCTCTTTTGCCTTACAGTGTAGTGCAATACTAATTGCTGCAACAGCTACTGTTTTTCCAGTTTCTATTACTATATTATCCTCATCTTTACTATTAAAGAATATATACTTAGGTCCATTATAATTTGCAACGGCCCATCTAGATGCCGTGGATAAAAAACATAGTGGAATTCTTTCATTTTCAAAACCTTGTAACTGTTTTGCCACTGCTTCTTTTCCATCTATAATAACAATTACATCTGGTTTTACATTATTATGCATTAAAGCATTAAGGGATGTACCTACAGCAATAATTATAAATTTATCCCTATTTTTACTTAATAAATCCAATTCGCCATCTAAAGATGGTCCAGCAGATGTAATAATAAACTTTTTATTATTTTTGTTAAACTGATCTATTAAAATCTCTATATCTTTATAATCACTTTGCAAATTTTGAATATAGTTACATTTTAAAAGTCCACTTTGATCTACAGATTCTATTGATACTATATAATTATTAATAACCCTATATAATTTAGAATTACTATCTTTTATTATTTCTAACGAAGGTTTGTGAATTATAATCTCTTGCACCTCTTCAATCTTTTTAATAAATAAATTGTAAAAATTTTCATGTGAAATAGAGACTATTTTTACATTTTTCATGTGAAATATCTTTTTATTTATATTTTGACATATTTTTATTATCTCCTTGTTTCCTTCAAAAACATAGATCTTAGCCATAGGATTTCTTCTCAAGATCTCTTCCACATGATATCCTAAGCCCAAACCATAAACAACTACTGCAGTATCTTGAAGTAAATGTTCATATTTATCAATTAAAACTTTACATTCTTTAATAGGATCATATCTACTATGAATATATTTATTATTATATTTTATTGTATATAATCCACTCCTACTCTCTTCAACCTTAATCATACTTAATCTCCATCGTTTCAATTTCATTTTTAACATTTTTTATAGGCTCTAATACCTCTTTTGATACATCTAGTATAGATTTGTAAAGGAACTTATTATTCTCTATAATTTCTTTATGAGTTTTAGGTTTTTTTCCACTTAAAATATTATAAATAGTAGGATATATTATACTTCTTAAAATATCTAATTTCTCATAATATTCTCTTATTTCATCATCTATATTATTTAAACTCTTAAGACATTTATTTATTTTCGACTTTTCACCAGTCCTTAAACAAATATTTAAATCTTTTATAACATCTAAAGCCTTAGTACCTTGTTTAATTATTTCCTGATCTGATTCTATTATCTCATTTAATATTTTAATAGTATTATTCTTGATTTTATTTCCATCTACTTGCTCTATATTTTGCATAAAACTAATCTTAGAGTTTAATTTATATTTACTAATGGCATCTTTAAGTGTCATCTGAACAGTTCCTTTTATCTTAGCTCCACCTTCTGTTGCATTTATAAAAGTAGTATCCTTATTACTTTCAATAAAAATTTCCATTTCTCTTCTGAAATTATCTAAAACTTTACTAGTTTTAACTTTATGTCCATTTATGTCTTCAACATATATATTTTCTTCATCATTAGCTACACTATTTTCATCAACCTTTTTAAATTGATTAATGGCAATATCTGCATGATATTTTTCTCCTGTATAGGCTAAATCTTGTCCTATAAAAATTATAGGATTACACCCTAAATATTTTGCAGTAGCTGTAAGGTCATGAGCAATTGATCCTCCAATCCCTATATCTTCTATTTCCATTCCGAATACATTATGCATCATAGAATTTTGAGTGAAAATAATTTTTTGCCCTTTATGAGCTTCAACAACTTTTTCATTTGTTCCTTCATAAAATAATAATGGAGATTTTGTTTTTTCTATATAATTCTCCACTAATTTATATGAAATTTCTCCTGGATCAACTACCCCTATAAGGCTAGGCTCTATATTTTTTTCGACTAAAGATCTTAAAGTTCTTCCTCCAGAAAAAATCAAAATATCTTTGTTTATGTTATGTAAATCATCTATATTTTTATTAAGCGATGGACCTGCAGACACAATAATGGCTGGTGTATTTTTGTACTTATCTTCTAATAAGTTTATAGGTGTTGCTCCTATCATATATTTTAAATTTTTTGTCAATGTTTCAAACCATCTTTTATAAAAATACATTTGAGTATTTCGCTTTATTGCAATATCGTTAATGGCATTTTTTACTACTTTGTTAAATTTATACATTTGTTGTTCATATATTTTATCATAATTTAAAAAAGATTTATAAATTATCTTAGTAAGATCAAATTCTTGTATCAATTTTTTCAAGCTCAAATATACTTCTTCTTCATTTTTAGCATTTAATAAATATATATTTTCTTCTTGTAAAAACTTATATTCTTCATAATTGTTTTTTATATATTCTATTAAATTGATATTAGGTTCAAAAATTATTACTTTTATATTCTTATGATTCTTGCAAATACCTTTAATATATTCCTCCATTGGTGTTCCAAAAATTATAAATGTAAAACCATCTTCCCCCTTATAATCTTCCTTTAAAATTTTATCTATACATTCTTTCATTCTATACTTGCTACCTATATATATTTTTTTATCATTTTTATGTATTTTTAATATTTTTAATCCATCTTTACTTTCTTCTATATCAAAATCATAATTTACTATCATTCTAAACACCTCTTTCCTTTACACAATTTTATTATCGATACTAATTATTTTTTCTTAAGCAAAAAGAGCCAAGGATTTTCCCCGACTCTCTTAATATATACATTAATTATTAAAACTATCTTAATAATTGAAGTACTCCTTGTGGTTGTTGGTTAGCTTGAGCAAGCATAGCTTGAGCTGCTTGTTGAAGGATATTCTTCTTAGAGAATTCCATCATTTCTTTAGCCATATCAACGTCTCTTACTCTTGATTCTGCTGCTTGTAAGTTTTCAGATGCATTGTTATCAGAATTGATTGTATGTTCTAATCTGTTTTGAACTGCTCCTAAATCTGCTCTTTGTCCTGAAACTGTGTTTATAGCTGAATCTAAAGTTGCTATTGCCTCTGAACATTTAGCAGCTTTTGTTGCTAATGTAATGTTAGAAACTGCTAATCCTTTAGCTCCCATACTTGCTATTGTAACTTTTATAGTTTGATCTTTGTTAGCACCAATTTGGAAAGTAACATCTTTAGCAGATCCATTTAATAATTTCTTAGTATTAAATTCTGTTTGAGAAGCTATTCTAGTTAATTCTGATTGTAATTGTGAAACTTCTTTTTGTATATTTTCTCTATCTTTTGTTACGTTTGTATCGTTAGCTGATTGAACTGCTAATTGTCTCATTCTTTGAAGGATTTCATGAGTTTCGTTTAAAGCACCTTCAGCTGTTTGGATTAAAGAAATACCATCTTGAGCATTTCTTGAAGCTTGGTTTAATCCTCTGATTTGGCCTCTCATTTTTTCTGAGATAGCTAATCCTGCAGCGTCATCTCCAGCTCTGTTAATTCTTAAACCTGAAGATAATTTCTCCATAGCTTTTCCAGCTGCGCCAATGTTTGAACCCATCATTCTGTGAGCGTTCATTGCATTTAAATTGTGATTGATTATCATTTTAAAATTCCTCCCTGAATTTTCTTGCACATCCATGTGCTTTTTATTTTTAATTACTTTTATATTATCGGTATAAGTTTTTTAAACTTTATACCTGATAAAAACTTTTTTATTATTTTTTTAAGCTTATTTTGACCTCAAACTTACATTTATATAATCGTCTCTATTTTTGTAAACTTTAGATATTTTTTTAATTTTAATTATGAAACGATATTACTTATTTATTATCGTTTCTTTTATTTTAAACTTTAGATATATTACTAAATTTTTTGATTTATAAAAGTTGGAGTTCTTCCTGCAAACTTATTATAATTATTACGCGCTTCTTTAGATGCATTAAACTCTCTTAATTGCTCTTTTACATCTCCTATATTTTCTTTTAATAAGTTTTCTAATTTTTTATCTAACTGCACTAACTCTAAGTTACTTACTATCTTTTGAAATTCACCTTTGGTATACTCTAATAACTTTAGCTCTTCAATGATTTCTTCTCTTTTTTTTATATGCAATTCTGCATTTTCTAAATCACCTTGTTCTAATGCTCTTATAGAATTTTTAGTAACTTCTATAAAATATCTTAGTATTTGTTCTAATTTAGGCATATATTATTATTTTCCTCCACCAAATTGTGCAGCTAACCAACTTGATTGTGCATTATAGGAATTCATCATTTTTTCTAATTTAGAGAATCTAATATATAACTCATTTTCTCTTTTATCATTTCTAGTGTTTAATCTTTTAATTAGTTCATCTTTTTCTTGCATTTGTTTTGAAATTATATTATTAAATTCGTTAAAGCTACCATACTCATCCTTCATACCAGCTTTTTCAATCAATGAACCTTTAGTTTTAGCACCATATCTAATTGTTCTTGTATAATCTAGAAATACATCATTAATTCTTTCTAGTATCCCTTGACTATTAAATCTATCTGATCTATTTTTTCTGTTATTTATATCTACCTTTCCCGCTGAATCTCTTTTATTAGGTGGTGTATATAATGTATCGCTTTTTTTAGTAAACAACTTAATTACTTCTTCTGGATTTTCTTCTAAATTCTTTTTAAATTTATCTTCATCCAAAACTATTTGACCTGGTTTTGTATAATCATTAGTCAAATTTATACCTAATTTATTGTCAAAATTAACATTACAACCCTCAACCGTAGCATAATGTCCAGCCTTCGGATCATTTCCAAAGAAACATTTTCTTAGATCATTTAACATATTTCTTAGGTCTGAATCATCTCTTAATACACCTTGATGAGCTTTTTCTTCCCAGCGTTCAATGTCTTCTTTTTTCATTTCTTTTTTTTGTTCTTCTGTTAGTGGTTGATATTTAAATTGTTTCTTTTCACAAGTCTTTGTATAAATTTTATCTACTAATTTATTATAGTCATCAACAAATTCTTTAAATTTCTTATACACAGCTTCTGTATCTTTTTTTACATTAACACTTGTTTTTCCCGCATCTAATAAGGTTATTTTTAATCCATCAATTTCATATTTATTTTCTGAAGATGTTAGTTCTTTAGATACTTTTCCATCTGGATTTTCTACTGTAAATCGTGCATCTTTTCCAGATTCCTTTAATTTTTGAGTAAATCCAGCTCCTGTTACATCAAGTGATGTCTTAACACCGGTTTCTTTAGTTTGAAATACTAATCCACCTTCTATTTCTGAAAATCTAGCTACTAATTTTCCTTGTAAGTCTTTATTATTTTTTATGCTACTATTAATATTTCTTACTACTTCATCAACATTTTTTCCTGTAAAATCTATAGTCACTTTTTTACTATCTATATTAATATCTACAGATTTACTGCCAGTAATACTATAATTTTTATCCATATCTAATATTACTTTAGAAGTTGTAGCTTTTTCGATTACATTAACTGTATACTTTCCCTCTTGTGCTGTACCTTTCACTACCTTAATTTCAGCTGCTGTACCACTTTGAGTTTCTGTAGTTAAAATATCTCCTGATTTTAAACTTAAAATATTTTTTTCTCCACCTTTTCCATCAAGATAAGTATATTTTAATTTATTAACATCTTTTATGATATCTCTAACTGCATCTTGCTTCCATTTAATCAATTCTCTTTGCTGTTTTACTTTATCTACTTTCATTTTATACGGTTTCATCATATCTGATACCATTTTATCTACATCCATACCAGTTGCAAGTCCTGTAACTCTCATAACCTTTCCCCCTATTCAGCTATTTTACTTCTTTTATATGCCTCATTCCAAGTATTTCTTATATCTTCTATAAGTATTATGGTTTCATCTAAGATCTTTATATCTTTCTTCATATTTGCCTTAGCTAAATTATCAACTATAAATTGATATATATTATATACATTTTTAGCCCATTCACCACCAAGATTTAAATCTAATGTGGCCATAAGTTCTATAAAAATATCTTCTGTTTTAACTATATTAGTATGAGCTTTCATTATATCTTTATCTAATATACCTTGTTTTGCCATTTTAGAAAATTTCACTGCACCGTCTAGTAACATTAATAATAATTGTTCCTTAGATGCATAATTTACACTATTATTTTTATATACATTATAAGCATTACCACCAAAGGCCATTATAGAACCTCCTATTTTCTTAAACATAAATTTTAATTCTTAAGTTCTTTTATCTATAAGTAAACCTTTATGAATTTCTTTTGGAACATCTTCTAATTCTTGTTCTCCATCTACTAAAACTCTTTTATTATTTTTTTCATTAAAATAATAAAACTTATTTTTGTTTTCTTTTTTCAAATCATTACTTATAGATATTTCATCTTTTGTATGAACTTTATCTGATTTAGTTTTTTCATTTATTTCTCGCCTTAACTCCGGATCGATTTTATTAAGCCTAAGTTCCATATACTACACTTCCCTAAACTTTTTCATCAATCATAATTCCTACCATTTCACACATTTTTGCTACCATATCCAAAAGTTTTTTTGGAGGAATTTCTTTTATAATTTCCTTTGTATCTGTATCTACGATTTTTATAATAGTTACAGATTTAAATTTATCATAGGTTTCATATTCTATATGAGATTTATGCTTTTTTAAAAGTTTATCCATTATTTCTTTAGCATCTTTTAAATCTTCTTCACAGTATATTTGTTTTTCTATAAAATTACTTTTATCAATTTTTTTATTTACATTCTTTATTTTATCTTCTGTAGGATTGTTAAAAGGATTTAATAGCGAACCGTTTATCTCCATATTATTCCTCCCACTACTTTTTTTCTAAATTTAATTTTTTAAGCATATCTAAGTCAAAATTTATAGCACTTTCGTTTTCATTTTCTACTTCTTTTATTAATTCACTTCTTAAAACTGTTATATCTTTTGGAGCTTTTATCCCTAACTTTACAGCTCCATTTTCGTAACCTAATACTGTAATTTCAACATCTTCTCCTAAAACAAAGGATTCTCCAAATTTTCTTTTTATAACTAACATTATTTTTCCTCTCCAACTATAGGTGTCTTAATCTTGTACTTTTCTGTACCGAGTATTATTTGTTCACCTAATTTCTCTTTTATATTTATTATAACTGGAGCTCGCAAATTTATAGTAGTTTTTTTCATATCAGAGTTAACATTTACAATTCCTAATACTAACACATTTTCTGGGGAATCAATTTTTAATCTTTCTAATGTACTATCACTAAGTCTTAATTCATAATTGTTATTCACAAAGAAAGGAGATGCTACAACAAATCCTGTGGCTGGATCTTCTATGGAATGTAAAACTTGAAAAATCTCATTTCCTTCTATAGAAAATTTAATGAACTTTTTTAAATGTTCAAAAGCTAACACACCCTTAGGAAATTCGATTATTTCACTTTCATCATAATTTATATCACCATGGTATTTTGTCTTTAAAATCATTTTTTATCTCCTATTTATCTATCTTAAATAATCCATTAAGGTAGGTTGTAATATTTTTGAACTTGTTTGAAGCGATGCTAAATACACAGATTGCATTACAGCATATTCCATATATTTCTCACTTACATCTATATCTTCAGTTTTAGATAAAATCTTAGTTAGATTAAAGTTTTGCTCTTTATTTTTATCTCTTGCAGATTCCATTCTGTTTTGCTTTGATCCAACCTCTGAACGCAATTTCAATAAATTTTCCATAATGTTATCTATATTATCTAAATCTACATTTAATTCGCCTGTTCCTGCCTTTGGATTATTAAGATTGTCTATTACCTTACCTAAAACATCTCTTACATCTACAACTTTTCCATTTTTATCTTTAAAGCTTAATAATTCTTTTGCAGTTATGTTATAATCCAAAACAACACCTTGTGATATCTCTACTGTTAATTTTTCTTCTAACATTTTTTCTTCATCTGGATTTGCTAGTTTGGTACCACTTCTTCCATTAAAATCTAAGGTAGTTTTATTTCCGGTATTTTCTACTGTTATAGGTTTTGTAGTTGCTCTTGTACCTGCAAAAATATACTTTCCATCAAAATTCGAATTAAGTATTTGTCCTAATTCTGACACTTTTTGATTTATTTCATCCCTTATAGCTTTTTTTTCATCTTCTCCATAAGCACCATTTCCTGATGTAACTAATAATTCACGTACTCTATGAACTACATTGGTTACCTGTCCTAATGCGGTATCTGTTACATCTAAAAAATTTATAGCATCTTCTATGTTTTTATTATATTGTTTGTTTATTCCTATGTCAGTATGAAGTTGCATAGCTCTTGCTACTCTAAAAGGATCATCTGAAGGACGTTTTATTTCTTTACCTGAAGTTAATTGTTGTTGTAATGTTTTTAAATTATTTAAATTAACGTCTACATCATTTAAAAAACTGTTTGATAACATTTTATTTGTAATTCTCATATTATATTAATTTCCTTTCTCTATTTAATTAATCCATTTACTACTACATCCAACAATTGATCTACTATAGAGATCATTTTAGCATTTGCTTGATAGGCATGTTGGAATTGAACTAAATTTGCCATTTCTTCATCTAAAGATACACCTGATGATGAATCTCGACTTTCTTGCAGACTTGATAAAAGTGTTTTTGTATTAGTAACTGTTTTTTTAGCTTCTGATTTTTGAATACCTAATTCGTCTACTATATCTTTAAAATAAGAATCAGCTTTAGTAGTTCCTACTTTGTTTTTAATAGTTAATACATTATTTAACTCTGAATTTTGTACTAATTTTCCAGTTAATTTATTAATAAATGTACTCCTATCCATTTTTTCTCCTAGCACAACACTACCATAATCCATTAATGTATATTGAAGTTGTGCAATAGCTAATGCCCTGTTTCCATCAGATTCTCCATTTTTACTATCATCATTGTTAGTTCCTGTTTTTATCTTCATTACATCATCTAATAATTCTTTGTTAATTTCAATATTTTCAGCTGTAATTTCTTTTTCTAGATTCTCTGTATAATTATTATTTAATACTAACTTGCCAGTAATCGGATCTTTATCATATATAGATATAGGTTTTTTAATATCAACTGTACCATTAACAAAAAATGGTTTATTAAATCCAGTAGCACTTCCTTTATCATCACGAACAAAATTTTGGTTGCCACTATGGACAGTATTTACAGACATTGCAAAACCTTTGGCTAATTTATTTAATTGTTCTTGATATTTATCTACATCTTCTTGAACAGTCATTAATCCTTTTAATTCTCCTGCATTTGGATTAAACAAGCCTAATTCTTTATCTAATTGATTAAAATTTGCAAAACCTATAGTTTTTGATTCTGAATAAGCCTTTCCTGTTTTATCAGCCCATACTACTCTACCTTCATCAATATGTCTTTTTACTTCTTTAATGTTATCTTTAGTTAATCCTGTTATGGTTATTTTTTGCCCTACTTTATTAGAATCTCCTAGCTTTAAGTAAGATATTTCAAGTGTTGTTCCCTTTTCTTCAATGTTATTAATGTAAGAAAATCTACTTACTGCTGCATTAGGGTCTTTTCTTACTAAAAGTTCATTTCCTGCTATTCCTGAATAACTTTCTGTATTTTGAGGCTTTACATCATAAGCATTAAATTCTTTTTCTTCTCTGTCAATGTTTAATACACTACTTAATTTATCTAAAATAAGATCTCTTTTATCCATTAAATCATTAGGACGTTGTTTTGTTATAGTTACTTGCATTATTTGTTGATTTAAATCATTTAATTTATCTAATCTCTCGTTAGTATCAAAGATATGTTGTTTAATTTCATCATGAACATTATTTTTAACTTCTTCCAATTGAGAATAAGTATGACGTAATTCCTTTGCTAATGCATCTGATTGTTGTGCTACTACCGTTCTTGTATTAGAACTCTCTGGTTGTTTAGATAAACTATACCATGCTTCATAAAATTTACTTATTTCTGTTGAAAGTCCATATTCTGTTGGTTCATTAAAAATACTTTCAACTTCACCTAAATATTTATCACGTGCTGAGAATCTTCCTAAAGTTGAAGTTTCTCTACGAACTTGAAAATCAAGAAATTTGTCTCTTACCCTATCAATTGCAGTTATTTCTACCCCAGTTCCCATTTGACCTGGTCCTATAGCACTATTCATTGATGGCGTATAAAATGGTTTTGTAGTTTCTCTCTGTACTCTTTGCCTTGAATATCCTTCTGTATTGGCATTAGCAATATTATGAGAAGTTACACCTAAAGCTTTTTGTTCTGCAAACATTCCTCTTTTTGATATACCAAAAATAGACATTAAATCTGACATATTATCACCTTTTGACCTTTCCGTAAGCATTATAAGTTTTAGGAGTACCGCTCTTTGGATTTAATAAATTTAACATCTGAGTTGTAAATCCTAATTCTTGTTTTATTAATACTTCATTTGTTTCTTTTTGAAGCTTAAGTTCATTTAAGACTTTCTTAATATCTCTATATAGCATGCTAAGCTCTTCATCTTCATATCTAGAAACTATTTCATTAACACTTTCTTCTCCTGTTAATTTTCTTCTTTCCATTTCACTTAGAGCTACACCTTTATTCATTTCTTCTATTTTACTTTTTATCTTTTCTAACTTAAAAACTTCATTTTTTACAATGTATTTATGCTGTTCTTCTAAAGTTTCTAATAACCTATTTAAAGCTTCTAGTTCTCTTATAAAAATATCTTTTAACTTTTTTTTCATATACTAAAAACTCTCCTTGCTTTAAATATCCCTATTTCTTATTACATCTATTAATTTTTTTGCTATAAGCTTGGAATCTCTATTATAAGTACCTTGTTGTACTTCTTTTCTTATTTCTTCAACCCTTTTATCCGAATTCTTTTGAAGAATATCACAGTTTAAACTACTTAACTTTTTTCCTAAATTAGAAATTTCTATTTTATCCTTATTTTCTTTAGATATTTTACTTTCTATTTTTTGTTTCTTATTATCATAAATGTTTATAACCTTATTAATAGAAACATTATTTATTTTCATTTTTTTCACTCCTAAACTAGGTTTAATTAAAATCTTGGAACTTTAAAAGGACTACTTGATTTAATTATATTATCGTATATGATACTTAAAAGTTTATATACTATTTTCCATAAACATGAAGCATTTAATACAAATTTCACAGTAATTTACTATATGTAAACTTTTTCATAAAAAAAAGACATGCACTCTATACATGTCTTTTTAATTACTATTTTCCTAAACTTCTAACTCTGTCTTCTGAACTTATTATACTTGTAATTCTTACACCAAAGTTTTCATCTACTACTACAACTTCTCCATAGGCAATTTTCTTTCCATTTACAAGTATTTCTACTGGTTCTTCAGCTAATTTATCTAATTCAATTAAAGAACCTACTCCAAGTTCTAAAATATCTTTTATATTCTTTTTAGATCTACCTAATACAACAGAAATATTCAAAGGTACATCTAATATTAAATCTATGTTTCTTGGTACATCTTGTACTCCTGTTCCTTGTAATGGAGCAAAAGTAGCCTGTTGAACATTTACAGGTGCACGTTCAATTGGTTTTTCATAAACTGGAGCTTGAGTATAATTAGGCGCAGGTGTTTCATAAACTGGCTGCTGTCTTACTGGCTCCTCATAAATTGGTTGATTATTTTGCACTGGTAACTGTTCTTCTACTGATTTAGCTGAAACCTGTGCATTATTTCCTTTTTGTTCATTACCCATCATTATATTTATAATAGTTTTTGTAGTATCCATAGGAAGAATTTGCATAATATTACTGTCTACTAAATCTCCTATAGTCATTCTAAATGAAACTCTAACTATTTCTTCATCTCCGTCAATACATTGAGAAAAATCAACTGTTTGATCATCCCAAACTTTTGATGTTGGAGGAGATATATTTACTTCTCTCGTAAACATAGTTGCCATTGAAGTAGCAGCAGAACCTATCATTTGATTCATAGCCTCAGATACAGCACTAATTTCAAGTTCTGACAGTTCTGTAGGTTTTTCTTCTATCTTACCGTCTCCACCCATCATTAAATTAGCTATAACTGCTGCATCTGTAATTTTCATAACAAATAAATTACTACCTGCTATTCCACTAGTATATTTCACATCTAATGCAACATTAGGAATTTCAAATTCATTCCTCATTTTATTTAAAGTAGTTGTAGATACTGTAGGAGTAGTTATATTTACAGGTTGACCAATAATTGTAGACAACGCTGTTGATGCAGACCCCATGGAAATGTTTCCAACTTCCCCCAAAATATCTTTTTCTATATTAGTTAAATCTTCATTATTATTTGCTTCTTCCACTGGCATACTACCTGAATTTTCTGTGTCATTGCCACCATTTAATAGTGCATTTATCTCTTCTTGTGAAAGAAATCCATTATTCATAGCTTTCCACATCCTTATCTATAATATCAAGAACTTGTACTCCTTTGTTTTTGCCTAATATTCCTGGTTTAGCATAATAATAAGGCTTTTCACCTATGTAAATTTCAACTGGATCTATAGCCTTTTGCTCTAACGAAACCACATCGCCAACAGAAAGTTTTAAGAAATCTTCTATTGTAATTTTACTTTCTCCTAAAACGGCTAACATCTTTACATCTACTATATCTAAACGTTTTCTAAGCTTAGTTGTTTCTACTTCTTCTTCTACTTCTTCATTATTTCCTCTAAACCAATATTGTACTTCTAACTTATCAAGCAACTTCTCTACGCTAAGATAAGGAATACAGATATTTATAAAAGTATTATATTCACCCATTTCCACTGTAAAAGTAATTAAAGCAACTGGCTCATTAGGTGCCAAAGTCTGATTTAGAGCAGGATTAGTTTCAAGCCCTTCTATTTCTGGTTGAACTTGTACTATATCCTCCCAAGCTAACTTCAAGTTTTCAATTAACCCTTGATTAACTCTCCACATTATCTTTTTATCTATGTCTGTAAATTCTCTAATTTCATTTTTTCTAGTACCACTTCCACCTAGAAGCATGTCTATAATTTGGAATACAAACTCAGGGTTTGTTTCAAAAAGTAAAGTACCATTTAGTGGTGGCATTTTGAAAATTGTAAGCATAGTAGGATTAGATACTGAATGTATGAATTCCTCATATGTTATTTGTTGAATCGTTTCAATCTTTACTTTTATATTTGTTCTTACTTGCCCTGTTAAATATGTGGAAATTATCCTACCATAGTTATCGTGGATTAACTCTAGAGTTCTTAAATGCTCCTTAGAGAATTTTTGAGGGCTTCTAAAATCATACTTTTTAACCTTATGTTCCTCTTCTTCTTGAAGCTCATCAGGTTCTAACTCCCCTGATGATAAAGCTGATAAAAGGGCATCTATTTCATTCTGCGATAATACATCAGCCATACTCTTCCCTCATTTCTGTTTTCAAATTGATATTAATAGTTTGGTATCATTTTATTAATGTCAATTAAAGTTACTATTCTATCTTTAAAATTAATTACACCTTTTAAGTAAGGTTTTTCTTTTAGTTCTTCGGTTTTTTCTATTAGACTTTCTTCTATATCTAATACTTCACTAACTTCATCTACTGCAATTCCAACAGATTCTTCTTGTAAATTTAATATAATAATACTACTTTGTTCTTTGCTCTGTTCCAATCCTAATAAAAGATTTACATCTAAAAGTGAACTTACATTACCTCTTAAGTTTATAAGCCCCTTAATATATGCTGGCGCCTTAGGCACAGCTGTAACTTCCATCATATCATTTATACTTTTAATCTTTTCAGTTTCTACTGCAAACTGTTCATCCAAAATTTTGAATATAACTACTTGCATATCACTGCCTCCTAGCCAACTACTTTTTTAATGGCTTCTATTACTCTATCTGCTTGGAATGGCTTTACAATAAAGTCTTTAGCTCCTGCCTTTATAGCATCCATAACCATTGTTTGTTGTCCCATAGCACTACACATAATAATCTTAGCATTTGGGTTTATTTTACGAATTTCTTTAACTGCCTCTATACCATCCATATCTGGCATAGTTATATCCATTGTAACTACGTCTGGTTTTTCTGCTTTATAAAGTTCTACAGCTTTCAAACCATTATCTGCCTCTCCTACTACTTCAAAGGAATTCTTTTCTAAAATATCCTTAATCATCATTCTCATAAATGTAGCGTCATCAACTATTAAAACTCTTGTAGACATTATAATACCTCCATAATTTGCTTATATTCCTAAAGCATTTAATATTTTTTCTAGTGAACCTGGCATTGGAACATAATAAAAATGTCCACTTAACTCACTTTCATCTTCTAGGAAAGATGTTTCTATATCAAGTACATGATCATCATATTGTCCAGATTCTATAAATGTAGTAGATAAAATTGCACCTAGCATATCATAAGTAACTGCTGGTACTGACGGAATTAAAGTTGTATTAGTAAATACCCCTATAGAATTCATATATGAACTTGAAATAATATTTCCTATTTCACATAATACTGATTTTCCCATATCATCAAATTCATCAGCTTTAGAACCTGTTAAGTCATTTATAATACTTAATGCAGAATCTTTACTAAATATAAATAATATATTTCCTGGTGCATCTCCTAAAACTCTCACCAAAACTCCAATAACTATTTCTTCAGCTCCTATTTTATTATATATTTCTTCGAAAGAAACTATATTTATATTAGGCACTGTAATATCAACTTTCTTATTTAAAAGCTGAGATAATGCTGTAGCAGAATTTCCTACCCCTATATTCCCAACTTCTCTTAATGCATCCAATTGTATGGGAGTTAATGATTTATAATCCATTAAACTCACCTCCTAAATAAGAGCACCAACGTCTAAAATTAACGTAACTAATCCATCACCTAGAATAGTTGCTCCTATATATTCTGTTAGATTTTGAAGAGTTTTTCCTAAAGGTTTAATTACAATTTCCTGTTGCCCTAACAATGAATCAACTAATAAGCCAACTGTTTTCTCTCCAACCTTTGTAATTACAATATATTTTTTACCACCTTTAACTTCTTCTAATCCCAATTTTTTACTAACTCTTATTAATGGTATAATATTTCCACTATACAGAATAACTTCTTTATTATTTGATTTCTTAATAAGTTCTTCTTTGAAATCAATTACTCTATCTATATATCCTAAAGAAATCGCCATTGTTTCAGTTCCAACTTTAACTAAAAGAGCTTGGATAATTTGAAGGGTCAATGGCAATCTAATTGTGAAGATTGTACCAACACCTTCTTGTGATGTAACATCAACAGTTCCTCCTAGTGTTGTAATTTTAGTTTTAACAACGTCCATTCCAACACCTCTACCTGATATATCTGTTACTTCTGTATTTGTACTAAAACCTTGGTTAAATATTAAGTTTTTAATATCATTTTCATCCATACCTTCAGTATTGATGCCTTTTTCTTCTGCTTTTGATCTTACTCTCTCAACGTTTATTCCTGCACCATCATCTACTACTTTAATTACAGCCTTTGTCCCCTCTTGATAAGCTATTAATTTGATCTTTCCAACAGGATCCTTTCCAGCTTTAATTCTTTCTTCCTTTGACTCTATACCATGGTCTGCAGAATTTCTTAATAAGTGAATTAGTGGTTCACCTATTTCATCAATTACAGTCCTATCTAGCTCAGTATCTTGTCCTTCGATTATAAGTTCCATTTCTTTGTTAAGTTCTACAGATAGGTCTCTTATCATTCTAGGGAATCTACTAAATACCACTTCAAGAGGCAACATTCTGATTTTCATAACTAGGTCTTGCAGGTCAGAAGTCGTTCTAGCTATTTGTTCTAGTGTTTCATTTAAATCAGTTAACTTATGATTACTTGCAAGTTGCTCAAGTCTAGTTCTATGAATAACTAATTCTGATACCATAGTTAAGAACTTATCTAATCTTTCTAAATCAACTCTTACTGATTGGTGAGCCTTCTTATGTTCACCATCTGAAGATTTCCTAGCACTCTTATTTACTTTAGCCTTTTTAGGTTCAGCTTTAGGAGTAACTTCTTTAATTTCTTTTTCTTTAACTTCTTCTGATTTTTTTTCTTTAATTTCTTCCTTTGGAGTAGATTCACTTAAATCATCTAAAGTAATCTCTTGTATGTCAACATTTTTAATTTCTGAAACACCCATAACTCCAGTCTTAACTGTTTCTTTATCACTTGTAGTTACAAAAACTAATTCTATATTAAACTCAAAATCCTCATTTTCAATATCGTCTGTTGATGGTATAGACTTTATAATTTCCCCTAAATCTTCTAATACTCTGAAAACTAAGAATGCTCTGGCTGTTTTTAAAATTGTGTTTTCATCTAGCTCCACATTTAATCTAAAAACATTAAAACTTTTCTCTATAGCTTGTTTTATAATATCTCTATCATACTCATTTAATTCTATACTATTAGCCTTTTGAGAATTATCACTTACTTCTACTTCTTTTTCTTTTACTTCTTTATTTGTCTCTTCTTCTTTAGTTTCTTGTTTTTCAGAATTTAAACTTACATTTTCAATATTTTTAAGTTCATTTATTATTTCATCTATTTCAACTTCATCTTCTATACCTTCTGAAATATTGTCCACCATAAGTTCTAAAGTATCTAGGCATTTAAATAAAGTAGTGACTACGTTTTCTGTTACTTTAAGTTCGCCTTCTCTAAATTTTGATAATACATCTTCCATCTTATGCGTAAGCTCTGCCATTTCAGAAAATCCCATAGTAGCTGCCATACCTTTTATTGTATGTGCTACTCTAAAAATTTCATTTAGCTTATCTACATCATCTGGATTTTGTTCAAGTTCAAGAAGAGATTCATTCAATGTTTGTAAATTATCCATAGACTCTTCTAAAAACATAGACATATATTGTGATGTATCCATCTCGCATCCCCCCTATAATTTTCTATAGATAAATGTAGAAGCTTTTTCAAATCCATAATCTTTATAATTATATATACTTTCTGTAGCTCCTACAAAAAGTAACCCTCCTTTTTTAAGGGAAGCACTAAATTTTCTATAGATTTTATCTTTTACATCTTGATTAAAATATATAACTACATTTCTGCAAATAATAATATCGAAGTCCTTTTCATAATTATCTAATATAAGATCTTGCCTTTTAAATGTAATCATTCGTTTTAAATCTGAATTAATTATATAATTATCGTCTGACTTTGTAAAATATTTATTTAAAAGTTCTGGCTTTATATTTTTAACTTCTAATTTTGTATAGCACCCTTCTTGTGCACGTTTTAAAATAGTAGCATCTATATCTGTTGCTAATATTTTAGGACTTTGTCTACTATTTACTTCCTTTAGTAGCATAGCTACTGAATATGGTTCTGAACCAATGGAACAGGCTGCACTCCAGATTTTTATACCTCTATTATTTTTAGCTATATAGTCTTTCATATTTTTTTCGAAATCTTTAAATATATCGGGATTTCTAAAAAATTCTGTAACGTTTATAGTTAAAAAATCTAAAAATTTTTGTTTTTGGGATTTATCTCCTTGTAATATATCTACAAATTGTTCTGCATTTTTGGCCCCTACTCTTGTTGCAAAGCTTTCTATTCTTCTATGCAATTGATTAGACTTATATGCTGTAAGATCTATACCATATTCCTTTTTAACCCATTTTTCTAAATATAAAAAATCCATCTAAATTATGCCCCTCTCCTTAAAACTACTTCAGTAATTCTACTTACCACTTCATTTAAAGGTATAACTTCATCTACTTTTCCAGTATTAAACGCTGCTTTAGGCATTCCATAAATAGTACATGTTCTTTCATCTTCTGAAAATGTTACGCCACCACCATCTTTTATAGCTACTGTTCCTTCTGCACCATCTTTACCCATACCTGTCAAAACTACACTTAAAATATTTTGTCTATATACTTTTGATGCTGATATAAATAGCTTATCTACAGCTGGTCTTACACCCCAAATTGCCGGTTCAGTATTAAGATGAATTTTTTTATCATTCCATATTTCCATATGATATCCACCTTTAGCCACATATACTGTGTTTCTTGAAACTTCCATTTTATCTTCAGCCTCTACAACTTTTAATACACTATTTTTATCCAATCTATCTGCAAAAACCTTTGTAAAGCCTACTGGCATATGTTGCACAACAAATACCGGCACATTTAACTCTGGTAATTTTGTTATTACTTCATAAAGTGCTTTAGGTCCACCGGTAGATGCACCTATTACAACCGCATCTATCTTTTTATTATCTATTACTCTTCTATTTAATCTAGAACCTTCTATATGATTATTAATTAAGTTCTCTTTATGTTCAACATGCTCCATTTTATACTCTTTATGCATAGTTGTTGACATAGTATTATGTTTAAACAAAGTCTCTCTTTCTCTTAGAGTTTCCTTATTTCTGGAGATTTTTTCTCTTGAATTAATAATTTCTGATGATTTATTATATGTCTTTTCGAAAGGACTTTTTGTGTTTCTAATAGCCCTATTAGCAAGGAATTTTCTTCTCCCATAGGCTGCTCTAATTTTTTCCACTAAGTTTTCTTTTACCTTCTCTATATCTAATGAAATAGATCCTGAAGGCTTTGCTACAAAATCAAAAGCTCCTAACTCTAAACATTCTAATGTAGTTTCAGCACCTTTTTTTGTTAAGGAACTTAACATAATAACCGGAATATTTATATTGCATTTTTTTAATATTTTAAGAGCTTCTATGCCATCTACTTTGGGCATTTCTACATCTAAAGTAATTACGTCTGGAGCTTTATCTAATTTTTCAAATAGATCATCTCCATTTCTAGCCGTATTAATTACTTCCATATCACTTTGCTGATTTATCATATCTGAAATTATTTTTCTCATTAAAGCTGAATCATCAACAACTAATACTTTAATTTTATTCAACTAAATCACTCCATAATTAAATTTCTTTTATTCCTAAGCCAGCAGTTTTAACTGTTACTATTCCATTAGAAGTGTCAAAAATTAAAGTTCTTCCTTTATTCCCTCCTACATCTTCTGAAATAATAGGAATTGATAACTCTTTTAGGGATCTCTTTACAGCATCTGCATTTCTACTTCCAATATCCATTGTCATTTTTTGATCAGGAAAGTTAAACATAGAAGCTCCACCTGCAATTTTTGCCTTCATTCCTCTTTTATTAGCTCCAAATTTTACTAATTTATCAACTAACATTGGTATAGCTAGATTCGCAAACTTCATTTCATTATTTATCTTAGAAAATTGTGTACTATCTGGTAACATTATATGTGCAAGTCCACCTATTTTATTTATTTTGTCATATATAGCTATACCTATGCAGGAACCCAATCCTACTGTTATTAAAATATCTGGGTTCTTTCCTACGTTTAAATCCCCTATGCCTATTCTTATATCGCCTTCCATAATTTCACCTTAAAATTCTAATGAGGCTTTTTCTTCATCAGATAATATAGAATTTAAATTTAAGAAAATTATTATTCTATCATCTAATTTAATAAGCCCCTTTACATATTTTTTAGAAATTCCAGATGCAATATCAGGAGTTTTTTCTATAACATCCTCCTGAACATTTATAACTTCGGATACTGAATCTACTAATATACCTATTTTTTGTTCTCCATTTTTAGTAACAATAACCTTTGATTCATTTTCAATACCATTAAATTCAACATTAAATTTTTTTGCAAGTATCATTACTGGAAGAATATTTCCCTCATAGTTTCTAACTCCATCTATAAAATAAGGTGCTTCAGGAATTTTAGTTGTCTCTTCATATCCTAAAATTCTTTCTACTTCCATTATATCTGCTGCAAAATATTCTTCATTTACCTTAAAAACTAAAACCTTAACTTCGTTATTATTCAACTTTATCTCCTCCCCATATTAAATCATATTAAATTTATCAATTTGTAATTCTCCATGTCTATCTAAATAAACATGTATATCTTTGCTAGGTTGTTCCAATATATATTCTAAATCACCAACTACAAATCTTGTGTTATTATATGCAAATTTAGCCCAAATTTCTCCACCTGAATCTACAATTAATTTAGTAGGTACTCCCGCATCACTTCCTACTTGATTGCATTGTATCTCATTCTTAGCTTTTATAATTCCACCTCTTGCCACTGAATTAAATCCTTTGAAGAATATACTATCATTTGAGAACATATTTGAAATATATTCCCCTTTTCCTGTAATATATATATTTCCTGTAGCTCTTAATACACTATCCTGACAATATGCTATCTCAATATCTGCTGGTTTTATAGAATCTAATGCTATGAATTCCTTCTGTTTAGCGATTAGATGTTCAATATCTAAAAGTTTTGAATAATTTTCTATATTTAAAGGTCCAAAACCTAATAAATTAGATTTTAAAACTAAGGTGAAATTTCTATCTAAATTTGGATGTTCCGCATATATTTTGTCCATTTCCTTTACTATCCTTGGGATATCATGAAATTTGTTTTCTATTAAAATCTTTATAATTTCTCCATCCCTTGCTTTTCTACCTAAAAGCTTATTTTTCAAAACTTTCTCTGTAGATTTTCTCAATTCTTCTAGATCACCTAGTAATTTACCCATATCCTTCTCTAATTTAATATTCACATTATTTTTTCCACCAGCAATAACATCTGATAATAAAACGTTCCCACCTATTTTTATATGATGGTTAGATTTGATTTCTGCACTAGCTACAGACTTATAAACCTCAACACCATTTAATCCTTCTACCTTCATACCTTCTAAAACATTTCCATAAACTATTACATCACCATCGAATTTTATGTTTCCTGTAGTTAAATCTACATTAGATTTAACTTCATGTACTGATGTTACTGTAAACAATCCACCCTTATACATAGGCTTTCCCTCAATAGTAGATTTTACTGTATTACCATGTAATTCACATCCACCACCACATTTAATACGCAACATCTTTCCCTTTTTAGCTTGGATAATTTTCCCTTTTACACTAACTCCATTAGTTCCTAATTTACCTTTATGAATTATTGCTAGAGTTTGTCCCTTTTTTACGGATTGAATACTACCAATAGCCTTATAGTCTATATTACCTTTTAAATCTACAGAATGTTTTTTTAAATTCTGTTCAAATTTAACTTCTAAAGTATCATCTTCACTATCTACAACAGGCTTTCCCTCAGCGATTACTAAATCTCTAACTTCATCAGCCTCTGAACATTGTTTTATTTTTTCTCTATCAATTCCAAACATTATTCCTGCGGCTATTAATTCCTTTTCTATCTCACTTACTGAAAAATTAGGAGGATATATTCTATCCTTTTCTACCTCTTCAAGAGCTATACATTTTTTTTCTTCAGTATCCTTTAATTTATAAGATATTTCTGGCTCATAAGAAATATCTATATGAGCACCCATGCAATCTCTTGATACAGAAATATTTAAATTTCTAACTGCTTTTTGTTCTTTAAATATAACATCTATTTTACTATTTTCATAAACTTCCGATATAGTGGAAATTGGCTTATCATCTACCATTACTTGAATATTTCTACCAGTAGAAATCATAGCGGGTTTACCACCGTTTTTACCGTTTTTCACAATTATTTTACCATCTATTACACATGCTTTACCATCAACTTTTTCACTATTTTCTATATCTTTTGAGGAAATGGATATAGTAACTTTATCTTGTGTCATAGTTTCTTCCTCCACTACTTTGTACTCAATCTCTTCAACAGGAATATTTAATTCTTTGGATGCTTGTTCTAAACATTTATCTATACTTACATTACTATAAATAAATTTCTCCATTTCCTTCACTCCCCATTTTTATTATTCTAAACATAGGATTGTGCCTTTACACAATCCTATGTTTTATTCTTATTATCGTATAAATAATAAATTACTTTATTATTAACTTTATTTCATATAGTAGTTTTTTATACTATTTATATCATCTTTTATAACCTCTTCAAAGGCGTTCTTTATTTGTTCTATAATTTTATTTTTAATATCAAATTTATAATTTTCTACAAAACTTATAGGTAACACTTTAGGAGATGTACCTGATATAAATAGCCCATCTAAATCCTTTATGAATTTTTCATGATAATTTATTTGTTCTAATTCTAAATTCAAAGTTTCAATTACTTCTAAAATTTTAGCACGTGTAATTCCTGGTAGTACTCCTTCTACTGGTGCTGTTAAAACCTTACTATTTTGTACCATAAATATATTGGATTTACTCCCCTCTGTAATATATCCTTCATTATTTATTAAAATAGCTTCAAAGGCTCCTGTTTCTTTGATCTTTTCATTAACTTTTCCTCTAAAATTATTATCTACTACTTTAGCGTTTGGATTATTTCTTTCCCCATGATATAGAATAGTTTTAACACCCTTTTCATATTGTTCTTTTTCAGGATAACTATGATGAATAAAATATATTGAATATTTTTTTGTAATAGAATTGATGATCAATTTAATATTTCCTATTTCCACATTATTATAAGTACATAATCTTCTAATATTTTCGAATATTTCTTTTCCTTCTATTGGACACTTTATATTCATAAGATTACATGAATTAATTAATCTTTCCATATGTTCTTTAAAAAATAATGGATATCCATTAATAATTCTTATAACCTCATAAATTATTTTTCCTTCTTGTAATATAGTATTTATTTTTTCTTCAGAAGTTTCTAAGTTTCCTTCTAAAATGTAATACTTATTCTCAAAAATTTTCATGTAGTACCTCCTTAGTATTATTTCCAATTCAATATCTCTATTGAATCATGTCCTTTTTTATAATTTATTAAATAAGGATTTCCTACTAAATTAAATAAAGGCAAATCTGATAGTGAATCTGAATACATATAAGAATTTTTAAAATCTACTTCAATTTTTTCTTCTTTTAGATATTCTTCTAATCTTTTCACCTTTTCCTGACCCTTGCAATTTTCACCATCCATCTTATTTTCATAGGAACCATCTCTACACGAAATTTTACTTCCTATTACTTTATCCACTTCTTTTATATTATAAAAACTCTTTAAATAGAATTCTGGAGAAGCTGATATTAAAACTATTTTACATCCTTCATTTTTCAACTTTCTAATGGTATCAATTGCATCCTTGTAAAGAATTTTAGATAAATTAGTTTCATAAAATTCTTTTACAAGTTCCTCCATATTATTTTCTTTTATGCCCCTTATAAATCTTATAAAAATCTCTTTTGTTCTTTTTTCATCATGTAATCCAAAGGCATAAAATACACCAGAATAAATCGCTCTAGGTATATATATTAAAAATTTAGGATTTTTCTTCATCATAAATTTATAAAACTGAAGTAATGTTTCCTTTTTAGTTAAAGTAAAATCCACATCAAAAATAGCTAGTTTAACCAAAATATTTCCTCCAAATAATAAAATTTAAAAAAGAAAAACCGCTGCGGAAGCAACGGTTCATTTTTTCTATTCTTCTTCTGCAGCAAGTAAATTTTCGTAGTAATCTCTAACTTCATCAAACTCTTTTTCTTCTGGAACTACTAATTCTCCACTTTCCTCGTCGCCTTCTACACCTTCTACTCTGAATATATAGTAAGAATCATCCTCTGGATTTACAACTACAGCATATTCCTTTTCTTTATAATCAAAACCATCAATTATTTCACAAGTTACTACATTTCCATTTTCATCTTCAAGCTCTACTGTTAAAACTTCCATGTCATCACATCCGCAACCACAACCACATTCATCATTATGTGTATGTTCTCCACAGTTACATCCCATTTCTTCGTGACAGTTGCAATTATGTTCTTTATCCATCATTTTAATATACCTCCTAATTTGGTTTATGTTATAATGATACCCTTATTTTGATAATATTAAAAGCATTTTTTTTAAACTTTTTTTATTTTTTATGATATTTCTTTATAAAAACCAAATTATTATGATATTTAACTTGTCTATTTAAAATTTATTCATATATCTTTTTATAAAAATTGGGATATGGCAATCCATATCCCAATTTCTACTTAGTGATATTATTTTAAATTATTAGTAGTTACAACTTTTATATTATTGATTATTAGAAAGTCTTTTATAATTTTCTAATCTTTCCATAGCATCTTTTTCTGTCTTAGCATATAGTTCGTCGGCAATTTCAGGTTTTACTTTTTGAAGTGCTGCAAATCTTACTTCGCCTTTTAAGAAATCAACGAAAGATGCTTTTGGATCTTTTGAATCTAATGAGAATGGGTTCTTACCTTCATCTTTCAATGTTGGATTATATCTATATAATGCCCAGTAACCACATTCAACAGCTTTTTTCTGTTCTAATTGGCTACAACCCATTCCTATTTTAATTCCATGATTAATACATGGAGCATAAGCTATAATTAAAGATGGTCCATGGTAAGCTTCTGCTTCTGCAATAGCTTTTATTGTTTGGTTCTTATCAGCACCCATAGCTATTTGAGCAACATAAACATATCCATAACTCATAGCCATCATTCCTAAATCTTTCTTCTTAGTTCTCTTACCACCAGCTGCGAATTTAGCTATTGCTGATGTTGGAGTAGATTTAGATGATTGTCCACCTGTATTTGAGTAAACTTCTGTATCAAATACAAAGATGTTAACATCTTCACCTGATGCTAATACGTGGTCAACACCACCGTAGCCTATATCATAAGCCCAACCGTCTCCACCAAAGATCCATTGAGACTTTTTAGCAATAAAGTCTTTTAATTCTAATATTTCAACTGCTAATTTATTAGATTTTTCTGCCTCTAACATTGGAATTAATTTATCTCTTAATTCTTTAGTTTTTTCTCCATCAAATCTATTATCTAATAATTCTTGTAATGCTTTCTTTAAGTCAGCACTTAGAGCACTTTCTTGAGCTTCTGTTGCAAGACTAAATAATTTTTCTCTCATTTGAGTTGAACCTAGGAACATACCCAAACCAAACTCAGCATTATCTTCGAATAATGAGTTAGCCCAAGCTGGACCTTGTCCTTTTTCATTACAAGTATATGGAGTTGAAGGAGCACTTCCGCCCCAAATTGAAGAACATCCAGTAGCATTAGCCACCATCATTCTATCTCCAAATAATTGAGTGATTACTTTTGCATATGGAGTTTCACCACATCCTGCACAGGCACCTGAGAACTCGAACAATGGAGTTTCAAATTGGCTTCCCTTAACTGTGTTTTTATTCATTGGATTTACTTTCTTAGGAAGTCTAACAGCATAATCATAAGCTTCTTGTTTATGAACTTGAGTATGAGCTGGTTTCATAACTAAAGCTTTTTCTGGAGCTGGACAAACTTCAGCACAGTTTCCACATCCTGTACAATCTAATTCACTAATAACCATTGTGAACTTATATTCTTTAATTGCTGGTCCACCATTAGCTTGTTTAAATTCTAATGATTTAGGCGCTTTGTTAGCCTCTTCTTCAGTTAATAAAACTGGTCTTATTACTGAATGAGGACATACGAAAGCACATTGATTACATTGGATACATTTATCAACATTCCATTCTGGTAAGTTAATAGCTATACCTCTCTTTTCATATGCAGCTGTTCCTGGAGGGAATGTACCATCAACATTTTCTATAAATGCACTTACTGGTAACTTATCTCCTTCTTGTCTATTCATAACTTCAACTATGTCAGTGATGAATTTTGGTTTTTCTACGTTTTCTTCACATCCACAGTTACATTCTTTAGCATCTTTCCATTCTGTTGGAACTTTAACTTCTACTATAGCATCTATACCTTTATCTATTGCATCATGATTCATTTTAACAACTTTTTCACCTTTTTTACCATAAGAAGTTACAACAGCATCTTTTAGATATTTAATAGCTTCTTCTAGTGGAATTATGTTAGCTAACTTGAAGAATGCTGCTTGCATAATCATGTTAATTCTTCCACCCAATCCAATTTCTTGGGCTATTTTAACGGCATTAATTGTGTAGAATTTAATATTATGTTCTGCAATATATTTTTTCATACTACCTGGTAGATTTTCTTCTAATTCTTTTGCATCCCATATACAGTTAAGTAGGAATGTTCCACCATCTTTTATACCATCTAAAACATCATATTTATTTACATAAGATTGATTATGACAAGCAACAAAATCTGCTTTATTAATTAAATAAGTGGATCTAATCTTATCTTTACCAAATCTTAAGTGTGATACTGTTATACCACCTGATTTTTTAGAATCATATGAGAAATATCCTTGAGCATACATATCTGTATGGTCACCAATGATTTTAATTGCAGATTTATTAGCTCCAACTGTTCCGTCTGAACCTAAGCCCCAGAACTTACAAGCTGTAGTATGTTTACCTGCAACATCTATCTCTTCTCCAACTTTTAATGAAGTATGAGTTATATCATCAATTATACCAATTGTAAAGTTATTTTTAGGTTCATTTTCTTTTAAATTATCAAATACAGCTACTACTTGAGCTGGAGTTGTATCTTTTGAACCTAATCCATATCTTCCACCAACTATTACTGGTTTTTGTTCACAGTTATAGAATGCATGAGTTACATCTAAGAATAATGGTTCTGCCATAGCTCCTGGTTCTTTTGTTCTATCTAATACAGCAATTTTCTTAACTGTTTTTGGTATATATTTATGGAAATGTTCAAGTGAGAATGGTCTATATAGGTGAACTGAAAGTAAACCTACCTTTTCTCCCTTAGCATTTAAATAATCTACTGCTTCTTCTGTAGCTTCGCATACAGAACCCATAGCAACAATCATTCTATCAGCATCTTTTGCTCCATAGTAGTTAAATAAATGATAATCTGATCCTATCATTTCATTAACTTCTCCCATAAAATGTTCAACTACTTCTGGTAATCTATCATAGTATTGATTTGAAGCTTCTCTGCCTTGGAAGTATATATCTGGATTTTGAGCTGTTCCTCTTGTTACTGGATGTTCTGGATTTAAAGCTTGTCTTCTAAATGCTTTAATTTCATCTTGAACTTCTTCTGCAAGTTTTCCAAGTTGATCATAACCCCAAGTTTCAATTTTTTGAATTTCATGAGATGTTCTGAATCCATCAAAGAAATGTACAAATGGTACTTTTCCTTTTATAGCTGAAAGATGTGTAACAGCTGCTAAGTCCATTGATTGTTGAACACTATTTGAAGCAAGTAGTGCAAATCCTGTTTGTCTAGCAGCCATTACATCTTGGTGATCCCCAAATATTGATAACGCATGAGTTGCTAATGCTCTAGCACTTACATGGAATACGCCTGGTAATAATTCTCCTGATATTTTATACATATTAGGAATCATAAGAAGTAATCCTTGTGATGCTGTAAATGTTGTTGTTAAAGCTCCTGCTTGTAATGATCCATGTACTGCCCCTGAAGCACCAGCTTCTGATTGCATTTCCATAACTTTAACTGTTTGTCCAAATAAATTTTTTTGTCCTTGTGATGCCCACTCGTCAACTTTTTCCCCCATTGGAGAAGAAGGTGTTATTGGATAGATTGCAGCTACATCAGTAAATGCATAAGCTACGTGTGCAGCAGCTGTGTTACCATCCATTGTTTTCATTTTTCTATTCATCCCAAACCCTTCTTTCAAAATAATTTAATTATTTTTCAACAATTCATATCAATTTTTAATTGAATGATGAGCCTAAAGGCTTGTAACTTTTTTATATTGTTAGAAAGTTTTTTATTTTTGAAAACCTTCTCTCTTTATAAATATACCACTTTAAAACCTATAATGTAAATAGTAAACATAATATTTGTTATTTTTTTAATTAGTCTGATTATTTATTATTTACATTTTTCTTCAAAAAACAGCTTGTTTTCTCTTGTTTTCTACACCTTCTATTATATACTCTCAAATTGGTTTATCAAAGTAGTTTCAATTTTAATATAATTCATTCAAAATATCTAATATCACTTATTACACATAATACTTATTTAAATATCCATTCTTATTTTTATATTTAATTTTCAATTATTCAGTTAAAATATCTTGTAACTTCTGAAGAATTAAATGTTTGTTTATTTCATTAATTTCACCAAAACCTTCAATAGTTTTTATTAACTTATCTCTTATTGAATAATCTATAATTTCTTCCTCTTCTATAAAATAAGTCTCTCCCAAACTTGCAATCCTTACTTTATACTCATTACTTTTTAAAAGATTATAAAAACTCTCTTGTTCTTCTTTATCTCCATGAACTAAAATAATTTCCTTAGGCTTTTGTTTGAAAAAATCAATAAATTTATAAAGCCCTGCTCTATCTGCATGTCCAGACATTCCTTGTAATGTATATATTTCAGCATTAACAGCTATTTCTTCCCCAAATATTTTAACCTTTTTATTTCCTTCCAATAGCGAACGCCCTAGTGTTCCTTCTGCTTGATACCCCACAAATACTATTGAACATTCTTGTCTCCATAAGTTATGTTTTAAATGATGCCTAATTCTTCCTGCTTCACACATACCACTAGCTGAAATTATAATAGCTCCTTCTTGCATTTTATTAAGTCGCATGGAATCTCCTGGTGTAGATGTGAATTTTAATCCATTAAAATCTAATGGATTGTCTCCATTTAGAATTTCATTTCGTACTTTATCATTAAATTCATTTTCATTTTTCTTAAAGATTTCTGTAGCTTGTGACGCTAATGGACTATCTACATAAACTTTTATATTATTTAATATTTTATTTTCCACGTAATTTTTTAATACATATATTACTTCTTGCGCCCTTCCTACTGCAAAAGAGGGAATTATTACATTCCCTCCTCTTCTGATAGTTTTTATTATAATTTCTGCTAACTTTGAAAATTCTTTTTGAATTCTATCATGATATCTGTTTCCATAAGTAGTTTCCATAATTACATAATCTGCATAATCTATTTTAGAAGGAGATTTAATAAGAGGTAGATTTTCATTACCTAAGTCTCCTGTATAAACTATTTTAATTTCTTCTTTTCCTTCTTCTTTTATAAAAAGTTCTGTTATGGCAGAACCTAAAAGGTGTCCTGCATCTTTGAATTTAATTTTAAGTCCTGGGAATACTTCTATAAGTTCTTCATAAGGATAACCTGTAAAAAGATAGGTAGAAAGTTCTGCAATCTTAGAAGTATAAAGAGGTTCTATTGGTTGCAAACCTTGTCGTCTTCTTTTTCTATTTTTCCATTCTGTTTCCATTTCTTGAATATACCCACTATCTGGCAACATCACAGAACATAAATCCTTAGTAGCATTAGTACAAATTACAGTTCCTTTAAATCCTTTTTTATAAAGTAATGGTATTCTTCCGCTATGATCTATATGTGCATGAGATAATATCACAAATTCTATTTCTTTCGGGTTAAAATTAAAATTTTCATTTCCTACTTCACTTTCATCTTTACCCTGTAATAGTCCACAATCTAATAATACCTTTCTTCCATTAATAATAAGCATATGGCAAGATCCTGTAACTCTTTTTGCAGCCCCAAAAAACTTAATTTTCAAAGTAGCACCTCCAAATATAATTATTTTGTATTTTTTCTAGTATACTCTTTAATTAAATTTACGATGTTTAAAACTGCATCTCTACTATTACTATTTTTCATAGCATTTACATATTTATCTTTATCTTTTTCTAATTCTTTTAACTTTTCTACTAAAAGTTCTCCATTAAGTTTTTCTTCTTCAATTATCATACTGTAACCCATTTTTTCAAAGGATCTTGAATTTAAAATTTGATCTCCTCTACTAGCTTTTTGGGATAATGGAACTAATATATGAGGTTTTTTTAATGCTAATAATTCAAAAATTGTATTAGCACCAGCTCTTGATATAAAATAATCTGCAGATTTCATTAAATGTTTTAATTCATCACTTACATATTCAAATTGTTTATATCCTTTTAAACCCTCTTTATTTTTATCTAAATGTCCCTTTCCACATATATGGATTATATTATATGTTTTTAAAAGTTTATCTAAAGAATCTCTAATTGCATTATTTATAACAACTGAGCCTAAACTTCCACCTATTATAAGTAAAACTGGTTTATTACCTTTAAAATTACAGATTTCTAATCCTTTTTCTTTGCTACCTTCGAATAATTCTTCTCTAATTGGTAGTCCTGTTAAAACTCCCTTATTATCTTTTATATGTTTTAAAGTTTCGGGAAATGTCACACAAACTTTATTACAATATGGTGTTGCTATTTTATTTGCAAGTCCTGGAGTCATATCACATTCATGTGCTATAACGGGTATTTTATTAAAATGTGCACCCATAACTACTGGAACTGAAACAAATCCACCTTTTGAAAAAATTATATCTGGTTTTTCCCTTTTTATAATTTTCTTTGCTTGAAAAATTCCCTTAATTACTTTAAATGGATCAGAAAAATTTTTGATATCGAAATATCTTCTAAGTTTTCCGCTTTCTATTGGAAAATACTCTATTCCTGCATCTTCAATAATTTTTCTCTCAATTCCATTAATACTTCCTATATATTTTATTTCATATCCTTCTTCTTTTAACTTAGGAATCAAAGCTAAATTTGGTGTTACATGTCCTGCTGATCCTCCACCTGTCATTATAATCGTATGTTTACTCATAATCATCAACCTACCTTTTATTTTAGCTTTTAAAAAAATTTATTAAAATTTTAATTGCTTATTCATTATAAAGCATTTGAAAAAAAATTTAATCTATTTCTTTAATTATACCCTATATTTCTCCACTATTAATATACTATTAATCCTATTTAGATATTGTTATTTTAAACTTTATTATTTTAAACTTTATTTTTTATAAATCTCTTCATCCTAGAACTTACAAGGCTTTTTCTCTTATAACTCTTCTATTTTTCAACTATTAAATGGAAATATTGGTATACAATTTCTATAATTACCGCAAATACACTAATATAATATTTTACCTATCGGACAAAATAAGATTACAAAGGAACAAAGGAGGTGAAAAACATGAGCTACTCAAATAAAACATTAGTTCCAGAAGCTAAAGGTAAATTAAGCCAATTCAAAATGGAAACAGCTAAAGAATTAGGTGTTCAATTAAAAAATGGTTACAATGGAGACTTAACTGCTAAAGAAGCTGGATCTATCGGTGGAGAAATGGTTAAAAAAATGGTTCAACAATATGAAAACGGTATAAAATAATTAAACTTTTAAATGATTGTTTTATACTAAAATTCTAATATAACTTTGATAAGGGTAAAGGGAGGAATTTAAAATGGCTAAGACTTTAGTACCAGAAGCAAGACAAGGATTATATAACTTTAAAATGGAAACTGCAAAAGAATTAGGAGTAAACTTTACAGAATACAATGGTAACTTAACTTCTAAAGAATGTGGATCTGTTGGGGGAGAAATGGTTAAAAAAATGGTAGAACAATACGAAAGAAATCTATAATTTCTAAGTAATCTACTAGATAACTTTAAAATAGTTTATATAAGCATTAATCTAGAATAGAAATTAGTGCAATAACTTTAAGATAGAACATATTATATGTTTTATTCTTAAAAATTATATAAACTAATACTTTTAAAGATAAACTGATGTTTATTAGTTTATAAATTTAAAATAGGATGTATAACTTTTAATAAGCTATACATCCTATTTGCATTTTCAACCTTATTTTTGTTATTCTATATCTCTTATAGAATCTACTATGCTTTTATTATTTATTAATTTGCTAGCACTTAGACTTGCTATAAAGCATATGCCTAGAACTATTAAACTCATAAAAATAATTAAAGTTATTGATATATTCCATGTCATATTAGGCATCAAATTTTTCCTAGTACAAATATAAAATATATACGTACCAATACTACCTAAAATAATTCCCATTACTACAGAACTAATTCCATATATATTTCCTTCACATTCTATCATTTCACTTAATTCTCTCTTACTCATACCAACTGCCCTTAACATATTCAATTCTTTTTTTCTTAAAATAACATTCATACCCATTATATTAAATATATTCACTATACTTACTAAAGCTACAATTCCTACAAAGCAGTATAAAACTAAAGAAGTTTTACGATTAGATTGTTTTACTTTATTTAACTCTTCTTTGTAAGAAACTAAATTTAGATTTGGTTTTCCTTTTATTAATGATTTTAAGTTTTTTTCTACATAATCATAACTTTTTTTTGAATCTAAATTAATTTTAATCTCTTGATACCCTGTAAAGTTCAACTTTTGTTCCGCAGTCTTATTATCCATTATTATAGCTAAAGATAACATTCCATCCTTTATCTGAAAAAACTTTTCTTTAAGTATTGCTCCTACTTTCACCTTTTTAGTAGCTGTATATGCAAACTTTCCTTTTTTAAATACAGGAACTTCAATTTCTATATTATCCCCTACCTTTAAATTGGTATAGTTATTATAATTAACATTTTGCACCAAGATAACACTTGGTTCTTTATTTGTTTTATCTAAGATATTATTTTTTTTATCTATATTTTCTTTTATTTTTTTAAATTTTTCATCATCAAAAGCATGTATTTCTCCATGAAATCCATATATATTATTTTTCAGATTACTTTCTAAGTATTGATCACTCTTACTCACTTCTTGTAAGTGCTTAATTCCATCCTTTGTAACACCTTCTTTAGAAATTTTTATAAATGTATTTTGTATTTTATTCTTTTTAATTTTCTTTACATGATCTAAGTTTTCTATTTGTTTTATATATCTCTCATTTATATAAAAATCATTGCAGTTTACAATAAAATCTCCACCCATATTATTTTTTAAATTCTCTATTGGATCTGAACAATTTATTATATAATTTACCAATAAAAACATCATTATACTTATACTTAATGAAATGACTGTAGAGATAAATTTTTTTCTGTTTCTATTAATATTAAGATAGGCCATATTTTTTATGAATTTCTTATTATTTTTAAATAAGATTTTGTTTGTTTTTTTGATTTTTGTATCTAAAGAGTCTTTTGTTCTTATAGCTTCCATAGGTGAAATCTTTGCTGCTTTTCTTCCAGATGAAAACGTACCTAAAAATATACACAAAAATCCAAATATAAATGAAAATATAATAGTTTTTTTAGGAACTATTATTCCTCCTGTAAATAATCCATTAAGCTTATTTACACTCATAACCATTTTGCAAATATAATTACCTAATAAAACACTTATAGGTATAAATATAATTCCTAATAACACTCCTTCTCCTATTATTAATATCATAATTTCCATAGGAGTACTTCCCAACGCCCTTAACATGCCTAATTCTTTAACTCTCTGGACTATGGAAGTATTAAAAACATTATAAATTAATATACTAGATATAACACAAACAACCAAATTTAATGTAAAATTTATATACTTAATAGATTTTAATCCATTTAAAACAAACTCTTTATCGGTATTTTTTTTCACATCAACCTTATTTTCTTCCGTTATAGATGTAAACTTTTTATATGCATTTTGAATAGACATATCCTTTTTTAATTTTATGTTTTCTTGGTATACCTTAAAATTATTAGATACTTTTTTCTCTGCTGAATTCATGGTAATATACCCTTTAGATATGTTTTTATTACAATTATTATTAAATTTATAATCAAAGATACCTACTAGTGTGAATTCATTGTCTATGCCAATATCATTTTTCCCTCTTTTCAATTCACAGGGTAAATTTATTTTATCACCTATTTTAGGAGTACTCTTAAATTGTTCTAAAACCCAACCTTCTAAAGCTATTTCATTATCTTTTTTAGGAAAACGTCCTTTTAATAACTTAAACTTAAATAAATCTTTAGCTTGATCATCATATCCCACAATATTAACAAAATATTCTGAATTATCTACTTTAGCATCACCTATTTCTAAAAACTTCGTTCTATTATCTATATAATCTTGTTTATATATAGATTCAACTTGTTTTTTATTGCTACTTGCATACGAAATTGTTAGATCATAATCACCTCCATTATCATAAATTAATTGCTTCAATTTAGATGGTTTAAAAGTTTGAATTATTATGCCTAAAGATGTTATCAATGTAATTGCTAAGACTATACTTATTGCTACAAATAAATTTCTCTTTTTATTTTTAACTAAATATTTCGGTATAAGCCCCCAAAAACTTTTCATATTTACTCTCCTTTTATTTATTTTTGTATTTCTTAAAATAAAAATATATTCTAGAATAAATAATTATAGCCTAACATTGTATATTAAATATTATTATATCAGACTTATATGATATTGCTTTAAAATTATAAAAAAATATACTTATTTGTTATATTCTATAATATTAGTATATTTTTTCATGTATATTGCGTTTAAAAAATTTATATCACTTAATTTTAATGCTTTTAAATTCTTATCATTATAGTTTTTTAAATTTTCAAACACTCAGAAATTATAATTTAAATTTTAGGAGGATTATTATGGATATATTAAAAACTACCTACTTGCAGAAAACTTATGGTATAGGAACCAATGCTGTAAAAGCATTAAAACCTACTAATATTACTATAAAAAAAGAAGGATTTACTGCTATAGTAGGCCCTAGTGGTTCCGGCAAAAGCACTCTATTACATCTTTTGGCTGGTCTTGATAAACCTTCTGCTGGCCATGTATATATAAACGGATTTGATTTATATAAAATGGAAGAAACAGATTTATCAAAATTCAGAAGACGTAACATAGGCTTTATTTTTCAATTTTTTAATCTGATTCCAATACTAACTATTGAAGAAAATGTTAAACTTCCACTTCTTATGGATGGCAAAAAAATAGATGAATCTTATATACAAGAATTATTAAACCATCTTGGTCTAGAAAATCGAAAAACTCATCTTCCTAATGAATTATCTGGTGGACAACAACAAAGAGTTGCTATTGATAGAGCTTTAGCATCCAAACCAAAAATAATTTTTGCCGATGAACCTACTGGAAATTTAGATTCACAGAATAGTAAGGAGGTCTTGGAAATTTTAACTTCCTCAATAAAAAAGTATAATCAAACCCTTGTAATGATTACCCATGACCCTAGTATAGCCAAACTTGCTGACAGAGTAATAACTATTAAAGATGGTGAAATCATAAAAGATTTTCTTTGTTCATAGTTTCTGAAATGTTTAAAAATAAGGATGTACACTATGTAAAAGTATACATCCTTTATATATCTATATTTATATATGATTTAATTTATTTAGTTTTCTAGCTATACCTAGCATAACTTGCTTAGCCATATATATCTTAATCCTATAACTATTTATATTCTAAAATCCTGAACCCTAAGTTCTACGGATTTACGTCCCATGTATTCGTTTATATCTAACGAAAAAACAAAATCCATATATAAATCTTGTACTCCTTCATTTAGAATTTGTTGAACATACAATTCGCCATAAGCCTCTTTTAAATTTTCTATGAACTCTTCCATAAGTTCGCTAAACATTATAGCCTTGACTATATTGTTATTAATATTCAAATTAAGCTTAAGTACATTCTTATTTTTTCCTAAAATACTTCCTTTAATAACTTTAATATTTTTAGCACCAAATAGTGGTTTTGGATTTCCTTTTCCATAAGGCTCTAATATTTCTAAATACGCTCTAAAATTATTTGAACTATAATTTTCAGGTAACACATTTTCCAATTTAATTTTAGGCATTAACTCTTCCTTTGATAAAGTACAATTTTGATTTAATTGTTGTCTTAATTTATCTATGTTACATTCCTCTATGGAAAGTCCTGCTGCCATTGGATGTCCTCCAAACTTATAAATTAAATCTTTGCATTTTAAAAGTTCTTCAAACATGTTATAGCCTTCTATAGATCTTGCCGATCCCTTTGGCATTTCTTTACCCTTAGTAAGTACAATGGTTGGTAAATTAAAGTTATCTTTTATTCTTCCAGCTACAATTCCTGCTATACTTTCATGAACATTTTCCTTATATATAACTAATACTTTTCCTAAACTATCTTTTTTCTTATTAAGTTCTTCTATTATTTCTTCTACATTTTCCATTGTCATTTCTTGTCTTGTTTTATTTAATTCATATAAAGTATTAGCAAGTTTCTTTGCCTTTTCCTCATCTTCACTTAATAAAAGTTCTATGGACAAATCTGCAGTTTTTAATCTTCCTGTAGCATTTATACATGGTCCTATATTAAACCCAACATTATATCCTTTTATTTCTCTTTCATCAAGATTTAACTCTTTTAAAAGACATCTTAATCCTAAATTATTTGTTTGATTTACTAATTTAAGTCCTTCTTTAACAATAATTCTATTTTCATCTACTAGATCTACTACATCACATATAGTAGCTATGGATGCGTATTGTAAAAGTTCATAGGTTTCACTATTATTAATATTAAAAAGTCTATAAAGAGCTTGGACAAATTTATACGCTATTCCTGCACCACAAAGTTTTTTAAATGGATACTCACAATCTTCTCTATGAGGATTTATTATTGCATGTGCCTCTGGAAGAATATATTTTTTATCCCCATTTTCTAAAGTTTTAAAACTTAGTTGGTGATGATCTGTAACTACAACTTCCATGCCTTCATTGACGGCATATTTAACCTCTTCTAAAGCCGATATTCCATTATCACAAGTTAAAATAACCTGTGCACCTTCTTCCTTTAATTTTTGTATTCCACTAATGCACATTCCATATCCTTCTTCTTCTCTATTAGGGACATAATAACTTACCTTAGCTCCACATCTTTTTAAACCCTTATATAAAATTACAGTACTACTAACACCATCCACATCATAATCACCATAAATAACTATATTTTTTTGCTCATGTATAGCATTTTTTATTATTGCTACTCCATTTTCCATATCCTTCATCATATAAGGTTCATATAAATCATCTAAATTACCTTTAAAAAATTTTATAATATCCTTTTGTTCCTTTATATTTCTGTTTATTAAAATTTTTATAAATAACTCTTCTATTCCTGTATTTTTAACTAAGGCTCTTAAATCCCCTTTAATTCGCTTTAGAATCCACAACCTTTCCATGTATTAAATTCACCTATCCCTCTTTTTAATTAATAAAAATTATTGTATAATATTAAATATTATTTTAAACTTATTATTACGTTTATATGCTATAATAATTGCACACAATATTTATTATACCATAGGAAATTGGAGTGATTATATGGAAAAATTATTATTTGGTATCTCTGGTCTTCCACTAGGAACTGGAGAAGAAAAATTCACATACAAATCCGGTATCTACTATCTTCATAGTATAGGATTGGATGCCATGGAATTACCCTTCGTACGTTCCGTTAATGTTACAGATAAAAATAAAGAAGGAATTCTAAAAGAAAAATTAGATAAGGATTTTTATCTTTCGGCCCATGGTTCTTATTATATAAATTTAAATGCAGATGAAGAAGAAAAAATAGATAAATCTCTTGAAAGAATCTTAAAAGGAGTTCAGGGTTTAGAAAAAGTTGAAGGAAGAAGCTTAGTATTCCATCCTGGTTTTTATCTTAAAGATTCAAAAGAAGAAACTTATAATACAATAAGAAATAATCTTTTAAGGCTTCCTAACGGAAAAGTTAATTACAGATTAGAAACTACAGGCAAGGGAACTCAATTTGGTTCTTTAGAAGAATTAGTTGCTTTATGTAAAGAGGTTCCTAGTTGTAGACTCTGTATTGATTTTTCTCATATTCATGCAAGATATAATGGTTCTCTAAAAACTTATGAAGATTTTTGCAAAATCCTTCAATATGTTAAAGATAATTTAGGTATGAATGCATTAGAAGATTTACATATGCATATGTCTGGTATTAATTATGGGGAAAAAGGTGAAAAAAATCATTTACCTTTTGAAGAAAGTGATTTTAATTATAAAGCTTGTCTTAAAGCTTTAAAAGACTTTTCAGTAAAGGGATGTATTATTTGTGAAAGTCCTGCACTAGAAAAGGATGCTTTACTTTTAAAAGAGTTCTATAACTCTTTATAAAATTATGAGAATAGGTTATCCATGTATTCCCCTATGTATTGATGCCAAAACTACGAGAAGTCTTAAACTTAAAAACTTTTCAGAAGAAAAATTCTTAAGTTTAGCTAAAGAGAACTTAATGGACCTTGGGAAAATACTTAAATATAATAATGATAATAATATAAAATTATTTAGAATAAGTTCTGATATAATTCCTTTAGGTAGTCATCCTACAAATAATATTAACTGGATTCATATCTTTAAGAAAGAACTCAAAAATTTAGGAAACTATATAAAAAAAGAAAATTTAAGAGTGTCTATGCATCCTGGTCAATATACAGTATTAAATTCTAATTCTTCAGATGTAGTAAAAAAGGCTATAAAAGATCTAGAATATCATACTAATTTCCTAGATTCTCTTAATTTAAATTATGAAAACAAAATCATTCTTCATTTAGGTGGAGTATATAATAATAAATCTGAAGCTATAAAGAATTTTATAACTAACTTTAAATATTTAAGTGAAAGTACTAAGAAACGATTAGTTATAGAAAATGATGAGCGAAATTATAATATAGAAGATGTGTTAGAAGTATCTAAAATTTTAAAAATACCAGTTATCTTTGATAATTTACATCATTTTTTTAATAATACCTCTTCTCTTTCCTTAGAAGAAATTTTAAACTTAGTTAATCTTACATGGACTACAAAAGATGGTCCTATGAAAGTTCATTATTCCAATAGTGATCCTTATAAAAAAAATGGTGCTCATTCTAAATTTATATATACTAAAAATTTTATGGAGTTTTATAAGATACTAAAAAATCTTAACTTAGATATAGATATAATGCTAGAAGTAAAAGATAAGGATATCTCCTGTTTGAAAGTATTAGATCTTATAAAAACTATTGAAAATAAAAATAATCCTAAAAATACATCTTTAATACAAAATTATATAGATAAATATAAATTTGAAATTATGGAAAGAAACTTTAACTTTTATAATAATTTTTTCTTAGATATAAATAATTTTTCAAATTTATTAGATTTTTTATCCGTTTTAGATAAGGAACTTATTAAAAAAATTAATAAACAAGACTTTCTACAAACTCTAATATTTTTAAAAGGACTTTTTAAAAATAAATTAACTTCTAGAGAAGAACTTCAATTTAAAAAATATTTTAATGAACTCCATGATAAATCAGATACTAAATTTTTAAGTAATGATCCTTTATGCTCAAGAATTAAAAATTATATTTATAAGTTAAGTAAAAAATATGATATTTGTATTATTAAAAACTCATATTACTTTTATCATTAGGAAATTTTATTTCTCATTAATTTTATAATTTTTTCTTATAAAAATTAAATACTAGGAATATATCATATGAACTCATATATTCCTAGTATTATCTATTACTCTAGTATTTGTATAGTAGGATTTTGAAACACCTTTTTTATGGTATCCATTATAATCTTATCATCTATACTCTCTAACTCATTAAGTTCTTTATATAATGGTGATATATAGTTTTCCTCTATAACTAAATCATTAAAAACCTTTTTATTTCTAAAATCACCATACATTATTTCATAATTAGCTAAACTTGCACTTTCCTGAATAGATCTTTCTAATAAAAGACTTCTTTTTAACTTCAAGGATTTTACAAGTTCTTCAATCCTACTTTGAGTAAAATAGGTATTTGAAGCTTTTAATTCTTCTGTTTTTCTTAATATAATATCAATAGCTTTTTCAGCATTTTCCTTAGAAGTCCCTAAATATATTTTTAAAATTTTTATACCTTTTTCATTTTTAATAGTACTTCCAACATCATAAGCAATTCCCTTTTTAGTTCTTATTTCATCATATATAAAACTACTAGTTCCTTCTCCAAAAGCCACATTAAATACTCTTAAAGCTTTTATTTCCTCTTCGCTTAAGCTATGTATAGGATATATAATTTGAACCTTTGCACCCTTACTACCTATTTGACTTTTAAAAGTTCCATGTTTATTTTCTTCATATATACTTTCTGTTTTATTTAAAATATAAGGTGATTTATTCTTTAATTTTTTTGTAAAATCCTTAAATGTATCCTCTACTAAATTTAAAACCCTTTTAAAATCTAAAGATGAAATAACCGAAATAACACAATTATCCCCAGTATAATATCTTTCATAAAATTCTTTTATATGATTTAATCCTATATTTTTTAAAGATTGTTCATTGCCTATGATTAGTTCTTTTATTCTCCTGTTAGTAAAAGCATTATAAAACGCCTCATCTTCACAAGCCTGATATAAATCTTCTTTCCACTCTTTTAGTTCCTCTAAAATAACTTTCATTTCTTCTTTAAATCCTTCTTCTGCTAAAGACGGATTTTTTAATATATCTCCATATAATTTAATACCTTCTTCAAAATCTTCTGAAAGGCAAGTTCCATAATAAACTACATAGGGATAATTAGTCATGGCATTATTAAATCCAAAAAGTTTATCTAATTTCTCATTAATTTCATCTTCAGTATAATTTTTAGTTCCCTTATAAACCATATGTTCTAGTGCATGTGCTACTCCATAATATTGTGGATCACTTTCCAAGTTGGCACCAGCTTCAAAGGCTATAGAAAAAGATGTTAAATTATTAGGATTATATTTATAAATTAAGGTCATACCATTTTTTAAAAATACTCTTTTCATATTATGTAATCACCTTTACTTTAATTATAACTTTTCTTATTTAGACTCTATTCAACTTCATTTTGATTTTCTTCTTCAAGTTGATTTTTAACAATACTTTCTTTATACCAATTAAAAATCGTTTCTGAACATTTATCTAAATCTGTAATTTGTAAGTTTAAATCATATTCATATGTATTAGATGTATGTGTGTACATAGGATCATAATACTTTTTCATAAGATCTTCTACTACAAATTCATATTCATCATTTTGCACAAGTTCCTTATACCTAGCAATATTTTCTTTTGATATGTATCTTTCTAGTTTATCTAAACATCCTAAAATATCTTCCTTAGCATTTTCTCCTTTTAGATACTCTTCTAAAATAACTTTTGCTCTAAAATTAAGAGATGCATCTAAAAATATATGTATACCATTTTTCATTTTCTCATGAATATAAGGAGGTATAAAAACATTCCCTATTCTTCTACTTTCTGCCTCTACAAATACAAAAGGAGATTTGATTTTCACTAAGCTATGATAAATATTAGACTCAAATTGTTTTTGGCTTTGTTTTTTAGGAAGACCTACATCCCCTAAAAGAGAACCTCTATGATTTGCACATCCTTCTAAATCCAATACATCACAACCTAATTCTATTAATTTATGAAGTATTCTTGTCTTTCCTACACCTGTATTTCCATGTAATACAATATAAGTTATATCTTCATTTATCTTAGGAATAGCTTCTAATACAAACTTTCTATAGCCCTTATACCCATCTTTAAGCTTATATAACTTTATTCCCAATGCTTCTAACATAGAACTTAAAACACCACTTCTCATTCCTCCACGTGCACAAAAAAATACAAGATTTTTATTTCCCTTGTATATTTTTAATACGGTATTAAAAATTTCAGGTAGCTTTTCCGATCCTATTTTTACTCCTAAAATTTTAGCTTGTTCTACATTTTCTTTATATAAAGTACCAATTAATTTTCTTTCTTCATCATTTAAAATAGGTAAATTAAAGGAGCCGTTTATCGTTGCTTCTTTATATTCTCCTTCACTTCTTACATCAATTAAAAAGTGATCTTCACTTATGTCTTTGTATTCTATAAGTTGAAGCATATTTATCCTCCGTTCAAGAATTTATTCTATAAAACTTTTTACTTACTAATTTTATTCACAATTAATTATAATAGCATAAAATTTAAAAATTTTAAAGCACCATGAACTAAAATCCATAAGTTAATATAAGCTAATAAAAGAAGTTTATATTTCCTCTCTTATTAGCTTATATAATAATTCTATATTGTTTTATCAATGTTCTATTTAAAGTTGTTATATTTTTTTGATTTCCTTTAATTTTGCAAAAATTTTATCGTATTCTGTATTAACAAATTTTTTATTTTGTACATCTTGTTTACAGGGTAGCATAGCTGCACAGATCCTTATTAAATATCTTATACTGTTATCATCTATATGACTTTCAAATCCTGCATTTTTAATGATACTTCTCGATAATTTCAAAGCTTTTTGTTCTTTTATTTCATTAGGAGAATTTAAAAATTCTACTTCCACATATCTTACTGCTTCCGATACCATTCTCAAAATATTTTTCATATTTTCCTTTGTGGATTCATCACTTTGGAGAGTATTTAAAATAGCATAGGTAAATCCAAAGTAATCTTCAAATAGTTGCAAACCTTTATCTTTAATTATATATATTAAGTATCCTAAACCAAATACTAAAAGTATTACAAGAGCATATTGAAATATTATTTCCTTCAAAATACTTCTCCTTTTTATATTGCTATATAATACTTTTATATGCCATAACTTTAAATTTAGCTACTGAAAAATATGTCATCTTTATTTAACTTGTATATCAGTAACATCCGAAAACTCTATATTGATTAGCTCGTTATTTTTATGTCTTTTTATAACTTTCTTTTCCGATTTTTCATCATCTACAATAGGTAAAGTCATAATAAAATTACTTCCTTTTCCATATTCACTCTCTACAGTAATTTTCCCTTTATGCTGTTCAACTATATTTCTTACTACAGCTAATCCTATTCCAGTTCCTCCGCCTTCGTTATTTCCTTGCTTATACATATCAAAAATGTTATCCATTAACTCCTTCTTTATACCTTCTCCTGTATCTTTTACAGAAACCATAAATTCCTTTTCATTTCTATATAAATTAACATAAATATATCCGTCTTCATCTGTATGTTTTACTGCATTAGAAATTAGATTCAATAAAACTCTTTCCATTTTATTAGCATCTATACAACTATATAGCTCTTCTACTTGCGTATCAAAAATTAATGTTATATTTTTACTTTTAGCATATTCAATTACGGACATAGTAATATCCTCAATTACACTAACTACTTCATACCTTTGAGGAAAAATTTCAAAAAATCCACCTTCTATTTTATTTATATCTAAACAGTTATTAATAAGTTGAACTAATCTATAACAATTTCTTTTAATAATTTTTGTATATTTATATATATATTTAAGATCTTCAACTTCACTGTCTTGTCTATGTTTTCTTTCCAAAAGCTGTATAGACGATAGAATTATATTTAAGGGATTTTTCAAATCGTGAGATACAGTGTATAAAAAGTTTATTTTAGAGTTTTCATAGTTTACTTTTTCTTTTAAATCTATATTTTCTTTTTGTAATGTTTCATATTTATTTAAAAGTTTCATCTTTGGTGTATAATCTTCAATAGTAATTACAGAAATTCTATCCTCGGTTCTTTTTAAAATTTCTTTTAATACAAAAATACGTTTAGTAGTTTTTTGATAAAAACACTTATCTAAATTTTCCAAAAACTTATAAGGTACGAAAATGTTTTCCATACTTATAAGTTTCTCTCCCATTTTTAGTTTTGTTAAACTATTGAAAATTTTATTTCCATATATTATATTACCATCTTTAACCAAAAAAGCTCCTACACTTAATTGTTCTACAAATTTATAACTTTCACTTATTTCATTTATATTATTGTAGATACTCTCCATATACATTCCCCTTTCCTAATTTTTTAATAAGTACATGGATACCTACGGCATTATATTATTCAAAAAAATTATTTATACCTTATGAGTAAATTTTATCACAATTAATCTTTGTGTCAACTAATTTTGTATTTTGTCAACTTTTAGTTTATTTTATCTCAACATAAACCGATTAAATACAACAAAAAGAGCTTAGAATCCTATAAATTGCATAAAATTCCAAGCTTTTTAGTATTGATTATTTGTTTACTTTATTTAAATCATACAACTTTCTGTACATTTCGGCAGTAACCTGTACTTTTTTTACATATTCATCTGTTTCTTTATAAGGAATGCTCTCTAATTTCTTTCCATCCTTAGAATACTTTTTATTTTTAAGCCATTTATTTACGTTTCCTCTTCCCCCATTGTATGCCGCTAAAGTTAATGTTGTATCTTGATTAAATTCTTCTTTTAGATTATTTAAATACCAACATCCCATCTTTATATTGGTTTGAGGATCATAAAGATCTTTTTCTTCAAAGTTTGTCATTTTCATTTTTTCTGCTATCCATTTACCTGTAGGCATTGTAATTTGCATAAGTCCTATAGCATCTTGGTGTGATCTGGCATCAGGATTAAATGCACTTTCTGTTTTTATTACACCAAAAACTAAATAAGGATCCAAATTATATTGTTTTGCACTATCTATAACTGTTTGTGAATATGTAATTGGATACATTTTTCTTTTAATCTGTTTTCTATTAATATATAATGATCCCGCTATTAGAATTATTATAAGCAGAAAAACAGCTATTATCTTCTTCTTCATGCCTTATCCCCCGAACCTAAGTGTTTTTTATAAGTTTTTAATTCTAGTAAAATTTCCTCTACTTTTTTATAAGTATCTTCTAAATCTCCTCCATTGTCAATAAAATATTGAACTTTTTTCTTTTTCTTTTTTAAAGAAATCTGGGAGTCTATTCTTTGTTTTACTTCCTCATATGTTAATTTATCTCTATCCATAACCCGTTTTATTTGAGTGCTTAAATCCACATATACTAGAATATTTACATCCATCTTTTTATGTAAATTATTCTCTATCAGTGTTGGTGCATCTAAAATACATATGTGATTTTTTTTTAATTCTAAGTTGTTTATTCTATTAAAAATTTCCTTCTTTATATATGGAATAACTATTTTTTCTAATTTTTTTCTTTTGCCCTTAAATTTAAATATAGTTTTTCCAAGCTTTCTCCTATTTAATTCTCCATTAGAATCAAAATATTTTTCTCCAAATACTTTTTTAATTGTTTCAGTTATTTCAGGATATAGAGAATAAATTTCCCTGCTTATATCATCTGCATCTATAACAGGGATATTCTTTTTTCTGAGATAATTAGATACAGTACTTTTTCCCGATCCAATACCACCCGTTAAACCTACTTTAATCATTATTTCACCTTCAATTTATAACTTTTATTCCTCTATTTTGCTTCGTACCAATTATCCCCTATATTCATATCAGCTTCTAAACGTACACTTAAATTCATGGCATTTTCCATTTCACTATCTACAATTTGCTTTACTAATTCTAATTCATCTTTATATACATTTAAAATTAATTCATCATGAACTTGAAGAATAAGTTTCGATTTTAAATTTTTTTCTTGTAATGATTTAAATACTTTCACCATAGCAAGTTTTATTATATCTGCAGCACTTCCTTGAATAGGAGTATTCATTGCAAGTCTTTCTCCTAAAGCAACAATCATTTTTTTAGAATTTCCTATTTCAGGTATAAATCTTCTTCTATTTAAAAGGGTTTTTACCATTAAATCCTCTTTTGCTTCTAATACAATATTATTCAAATACTCTTTTACCTTTGGATATCTTGCAAAATAAGCTTCTATATAAGTCTTGGCCTCTTTTCTACTTATATTTAAATCTTTAGCTAAGCTAAAATCTCCAATTCCATATACTATTCCAAAATTAACTGCCTTAGCATTACTTCTCATAAGAGAGGTTACTTCATCTAACGGTACTTTAAACACTTCTGAAGCAGTCTTAGTGTGTATATCACTGTGTTCCTTAAAAGCATTAATTAAATTTTCATCTCCTGAAATATGAGCAAGAACTCGTAATTCTATTTGAGAATAATCGGCAGATAATATTACAGCTTCTCCTTCTGGAACAAATACCTTTCTTATTTCTCTTCCCATTTCATATTTTATAGGTATATTTTGAAGATTAGGTTCTGTACTTGAAAGTCTTCCTGTTGTAGTAACTGTTTGATTAAAACTTGAATGAATTTTATTATCTGTATCAATTACATTTTTTAATCCTTCTACGTAGGTTGAAAATAACTTTGTAAGTTGTCTATAATATGTTATTTTATTTATAATTTCATGTTTATCTTTTAAACTTTCTAATACTTCTGCATTAGTAGAGTATCCTGTTTTTGTTTTCTTAATTACCGGTAAATCTAATTTTTCAAATAATATCTTTCCTAATTGCTTAGGAGATTTTATATTAAATTCTTCCCCGGCTAATTCATAAATTTCTTTTTGAACTTTATCAATTGCTATACTAAATTTATCTCCTAAGGAATTTAACATTTCTTTATCTACTTTAAATCCTTCATATTCCATAGAGGAAATTACATTAGTTAATGGAAGTTCTACTTCATACATTAATTCTTCCATATCTAAAATATTTATAGTTTCTTTAAAATTATTATAAAGTTCTTTTAAATATACAATCTGCAATAATTCAGATTCTTCATTTAAACTTATATGAAATAATCCCTCAATTAAAGATTTTAAATCATACTCTTTTTTACCTGGATCTATTAAATATGCTGCTATTTCTGTATCAAAAGTAACTTGTCTTGGTTTTAAATTACATTTTCTCATAAAAGTATAAAAGTTTTTAACCCCATGAGTAATTAAATTTTCATTTTTGTTAATATCTTCTACTAATTCTAATATATTTTCTTTACTAATTTTTTCGAAGTTAATTTTATAAATTTTCTTTTCTTGTCTTATTTCTAAACTTTCTAATTCCATTTTAGATAAAACATGTTCATCTTTCATTTTATATATAAAGTACAAATCTTTATTATAATCTAATACTAAATTTTTTAATTGATCATCTTCGTTTATTTCAAGAATTTCATATTCATCTAAAGATTTTATTTTGCCTGTAGCATTTTCACTTGACTCTTCATCATGTACATGATTTTTATGATTTTCTTTATCAAATTCCTCGCTTTGACCTTTTATTTCCGGTAATTTTTTAAATAAAGTTTTAAATTGTAGTCTGGCAAATAACTCTTCTATACCTTTAAGATCTAATTCTTCCTTAGATTTAATTTCTTCTAAATCTATTTCAATTGGAACTTCTGTTACTATTGTAGCAAGTTTTTTACTAAAAATAGCTTGTTCTCTATAGGTATTCAAATTTTCTTTTAACTTATTTCCTTTAAGATTATCTATATTATTTAATACATTTTCAATAGAATGATATTCTTTTATAAGCTTAAAAGCCGTTTTCTCACCAACACCTGGAACTCCTTTTATATTATCTGACTTATCTCCCATAAGCCCTTTAACATCTATAAATTCCTTTGGCGTAACTTCCATTTCTTCTATGATTTTTTCTCTATCATATACATTTATTTCCGTAATGCCCTTTTTATTAATAACAACTTTTACATTATCTGTAGCTAATTGTAGGGCATCTTTATCCCCAGTTACAATAAATACTTCCATTCCTTGTTTTTCTGCAAATACAGATAAAGTTCCTATAAGATCATCCGCCTCAAATCCATCAATTTCAAATATATTTATAGCATAAAGTTTTAAAAACTCCCTTAAAAAAGGTATTTGTTCACTAAGTTCTTCTGGCATTTTCTTTCTACCAGCTTTATATTCATCATACTCTTTATGTCTAAAGGTAGGGGCTTTTTTATCAAAAGTTGTAACTATGTAATCCGGTTTAAATTCATTTTTAATTTTAAGTAACATATTTATAAAGCCATAAGCTGCATTAGTATGTAACCCTTCTGAATTAGTAAGATCTGGCATAGCAAAAAAAGCTCTATACATTAAACTATTTCCATCTAAAATAACCAATTTTTCTTTGTTCAAATTTTTCTCCATCCTTTCTTCTTGGGAGATATATACCTTATTATATATTATTAGCAATAATCCTTCAAATACTATAATTGTTGTATTTTATATTTAAAAAATATGTAAATTCACACTATTTAATATAAAAAAATAAATGCTATGTTTAATTTTATAAAATAAAATTTTAAAAACATAGCATTTACCTTAAATTTGTATACAATTTCCGTTGGTTAAAAAATACTAAGATCAAATTCTTTTGATAAATTTTCTAGAACTTTAATTCCACCTATGCTATTTCCTTTTTTGTCAAGAGCTGGTCCAACTACTCCTATACCCATACGTCTAGGAACTGCTGCCATTATTCCTCCACCAACACCACTTTTAGCCGGTATTCCAATATGTACTGCAATATCCCCAGATGCATCATACATACCACAAGTAACCATAATTGTCTTTATAATTCTAGCCACTTCCCTAGATACAACTCTTTGATTATTCCAAGGTGTAACTCCTGCATTTGCAAGTGTAGCACCTATCCGAGCTATATCTTTACAATCTACTTCTATAGAACATTGTCTAAAATAAACATCAAGTATTTCCTCTACATTACCCTCCATACAGCTCGTACTTTTCATATAATACGCTAAAGCTCTATTCCTATCTCCTGTAGCCTTTTCTGATTTATATACATCTTCATTTATATTTATATTAGGATTTCCTGTTATCTTTTTAGTGAATTTTAAAATTCTTTGAATTTTTTTTTCTGATGTATCACCATTAATTAAAGATACTACTTGAATAGCACCTGCATTAATCATTGGATTTATGGGCTTATTATGATTATGCACTTCTAAGTTAGTAATAGAATTAAATGATGCTTCTGTAGGCTCCATATCAACTTTTGAAAAAACATAATCTTTTCCATTATCACATATAGCTAACATTAATGTGATTACCTTCGAAATACTCTGAATTGTAAATTTAGTTTTATAGTCTCCTGAAAAATACTCTTCTCCATCTAGGGTAGTAACACAAATTCCTAATGCTTCTTTATTTGCTTTTGTTAATTCTGGTATATATGAAGCTAAAGCCCCTTCTTTAGTCCATTTTTTATTTTCCTCTATTATTGTATCTAATATTCTCTGCATGCTAAATCACCCTTTACTCATTATGATTACATCTTATATTATAATGATATAATTACAAACTGTAAATAAACTTTGAAAATTTAAATTATTTTAAAAAATATCATAAATTTTCAAATACGAATAGTACGTAAAAAAAACGGTTACAGTAAATCAAATTATACAATTTAATTTACTGTAACCTAAATTTTATACTAGATGGTTTAGTATTTAGACTAATCTATAGGTTCTCCTTCAAAATTCTCATATCCTGAAGGTATTTTCTTATTGCCTTTTTTATCTTTTGAACTATTAGGCTTATTTATTTCTACATGTTTGCTACTTGCTCTATTTTTTTTAAACGCACTTTTACTCATACATTAAACACCCCTTATTGTGTTTTATTCTTCCCCTGTTATTACTCCCTCTGATTTATGTTTTTTCATTTGTGACTCATGAATCGTAACAGGCTTTGCACTTCTATTGTTAGTTTTTTTAGCTTTTCTTGTTTCCTTTTTGTTATATGGCTCTGGCATGAAAACCACTCCTTATTATAATTTGTTATTTTTACTTTATTAAATACTACTTATTTTCCATACCAAAAACTGTTCTTGCACTTTCTTTGTGACCATGTTTTATGTTTTTCTTCTTAAATTTTCCGTCTTCTTTTTTATTATTAACTGTATTTTTTAATTTATTGTCCATTTTAAACTCCCCTTTCATTCATAGATTATCCACTAAGAATTTTTTTATTCTAGTAATTTTTTATTCTTACTTTAGTGTAATAATATATCTTCTTAATTCATAAATTTTAATATAACAATTACAATTATAGGAAGTGATAATAGATGAAATTTTTTAAAAAAACTATATGTATTTTTATTATATTTTCTTTATTTATTACAGGCTGTTCATCTTTGCAACTATATAATCTTAAAAATAAAAAACCTTCAAAATCATATTATACTGAAAAATTATTATCTTGCTTTGAGAAAGATGATAACTGCGAAATAAATGTACTCTATACAAATTTTTATAAAGGAAAAAGGATAAATGAAGGTGAAACCTTAATAATACGAAAATTTTTTAAATATCAAAAAAGTGATAGCTTTATAACTAAACCTAAAAACCTTCCCAAAAACCCAGAATATAAATTGTTTTTAACTTTTAAAAAAGATAAATTCGTAATAGATGTATATAATGATAAATTAATATCAGTATATCCTTGGGATGGAAATCTTGAAAAAGACTATATATCCATGGAAAATACATACGTTTCTTATAATCTTTTTAATTTATGCAAATATGTAATTGATAAGTCTAAAGAATAATTTATAATATTTTTCTTATCATTCCAAGAAATTATAATTACTTCTCTCCTAAAAATAAAAAACAACGTACTAAACTTAAACATTAATTCAGTACGTTGTTTTTCAAAGTTATAACATAGAGTAAATATATGTCTCATTTAATTTTATTTATTCTCTAAATCCTCTTTGATTTCCCATATTCTCTTGTTTAATAAGGGATGAAGCACAAAAGGTGCGATTTCACATAATGGTTCTATAACAAATAATCTTTCATGCATTCTAGGATGTGGAACTATAGCTATCTCACTAGTATTTATTTTATCTTCATATAGAATTAGATCTAAATCTATAGTTCTAGGTCCCCATTTAATTATACGTTCTCTTTTTAATTCTTTTTCTACACATAATAAGAACATTACCAACTCTTCCATAGAATACAATGTTTCAACTTCCATAACAGCATTTACAAAATCATCTTGATCTAGATATCCCACTGGTTTAGTTGAATAAAAATTAGATACTTTTTTCACATCAATATATTCACTTTTATCTGTATTTTCTATGGCCATTCTTATATTTTGCTCTTTGTCTCCCATATTAGATCCTAAAGCAATATATGCTGTTACTCTTTCTCTTTCTATCTCTACAGCAGCATATTTTAACGATTTTCCTATAGGTGCCCAAGGCTTTTTAACTTTAACTTTAACTTTTTTAACTTCCTTATGTGTCTTTAAAACAAATGTAGCCAAATGTTCAGTTGCTTTTTCTATAAGATCAAAAGTTTCTTTTTTAAATTCTTTCTCTATCTCTTCACACAGAATTCCATAATGAACTGTTTTATTTAAATCATCTTCTTTTGCTGCCTTAGTAAAATTCAAAAAAACTTCTATAGATATTAAAAATTTTTGTCCTAATGCTTTTTCTTCTTTAAAATAGCCATGGTTGGCAAATACTTCTAAATCTTTTATTATTATCTTATCCATATTTTCTTTAATTTATCTCCTTACTATAGCATCCGTCATTTTTGCGGCTCTAATATTTTCACGAACATCATGTACTCTAATAAAGTCACAACCTTTCATAATTCCAATTACTGTTGTTGATATAGTTCCTTCTACTCTCTCATTTACAGGTAATTTTAAAGTATTACCTATCATTGATTTCCTTGAAGTTCCTAATAACACTGGATATCCTAATTCTCTAATAAGTTCTAAATTATTCATTAATACTAAATTTTGCTCTAAGGTTTTTGCAAAACCAATTCCCGGATCTAAAATTATATTTTCATCTAAAACTCCTGCACTTTTAGCTATATAAATACTCTCCTTTAAATCCTCTAGAACATCTTGTAAAAAATTTTTATAATTGATTTCTTCTCTATTATGCATAAGGCAACAAGGTACTTTATAAAAAGCTGCTACCTTCGCCATTTCACTATCTTTTTTAAATCCCCATACATCATTAATTAAGTTTGCACCAGCCTCTATAGAACTTTCTGCTACCCTTGCCTTATATGTATCTATGGAAATTGGTATATCTATTTTAGCTTCTCTTATAGCCCTAATAGCTGGAACAACTCTTTCAATCTCTTCTTTTTCTTCTACTGGCACATGGTTAGGTCTTGTTGATTCACCACCAATATCTATTATAGTAGCTCCTTCTTTTATCATTTCTTTTGCATGTTTAACTGACATATCTATAGAATTAAATTTTCCACCATCAGAAAAAGAATCTGGAGTTACGTTTAAAATTCCCATTATATAGGTCTCTTTTCCCAAGCTAAAATTTTTACTTCCTATTTGTATGTTATCTATCATATATATTTATCTTTAAAAGATATATTATCTTATCCTCTAAAGATTTACACCTCCATTATAAAAATTTTTAATAAACTTTTATTTAAATGATTATTTAATCATATTTAAAATCTGATTTTGTAAATTATAATCTTTTTCTATATCACCTTTTACAAACTTAGTTACTGTATTACTTCCAGGTTTTTTTACCCCCCTCATACTCATACAAAGATGTTCTGCTTCTACTACAACCATAACACCTTTACAATCTAAATACTTTATTAATGCCTCTCCTATTTGCTCCGTTAATCTTTCTTGTAATTGAGGACGCTTGGCAAAAACCTCTACTGTTCTTGCAAGTTTACTAAGTCCTACAACTTTACCATTAGGAATATAGGCAATATGTACATTTCCAAAGAAAGGTAAAAAATGATGTTCACACATAGAATAAAAATGAATATCTTTTTCTATAACTAAATTATCATTATCTACAATAAAAGTTTTACTTAAATGTTCCTTTGCATCTTCATGTAATCCTGAAAAAATCTCTTCATACATACGTGCAATTCTTGAAGGTGTTTCTATAAGTCCCTCTCTACTATAATCTTCTCCTACTGCTTCTATTATATCTTTAACCGCATTTTCGATTTTCTTCTTATTAGTCATTAATGTTCACTCCTCTAAATACCTAAAGTTTTTCTATATAAATTTCCTAGTTCATCTATTTGTAGGCTTTGTTTTATTTCTTTATTATTAATACTTTTAACTTTCATAATTCCTAAAAGACTATTAGTTAAAAATACGCCCTCTGACTCATATAAATCTTTTAAATTATAATATCCCTCTTCAAATTTGTAAACTCCACAAAATGTGTTAATTAAGAAATCTCTTACCGTACCGTTTAAGATCCCTGTATCTATTTTAGGTGTACAAATTTTATTTTTTTTTATAAAGAATATATTAGTTGTAGCTCCTTCAGTTATATAACCATTACCATTCAAAAATATTACTTCATTGTATCCTTCTTGTTTACCCTTTTGCTTTTCTAATATATTTTCATAATAATTAAATGTCTTTAAAAAAGGCATACTAGAACTTTCATTTCTTCTTACATTGCTAACTTTTACGGAAAAACCATTTTTATACTCTTCTTCTTTGTAACTTAATTCTCTTGTACTAAAAATTATATTTTTTTCCGAAACCATAATTTTTAATACTCCTTCATAAAATCCACCTTTTTTTATCATAGAAAGCACATATTCTTCTTTTATTTTCTGTTGTTTTATATTTAAAAAGTTTAATCCCTTATTAAGTCTTTTTAAATGTGATTCTAACATAATAGGAATTCCTCTACGTAGTAAAATAGTTTCAAAAACTCCTTGTCCAAAAAAATATCCAGCATCTAAAACAATTTTAGGTTCTAATGTCTTTTCACCATTAATAATATACATATTTCTACCCCTTTATTTAATTAATGCCTCAACCATTGCCTTAGCTTTATGGAGTGTCTCTTCATACTCAAACTGTGATTCTGATTCACAGGTGATTCCTCCACCTACCCCAAAATAAGCTTTATTATTCTTTTGTAATATAGTTCTAATTATAATATTTAAATCGCAAGTATCATGAAAACTTATATATCCTAAAGCACCCGTGTAAATGTTTCTTTTTACTTTTTCTAATTCTTCTATAATTTCCATAGATCTTATTTTAGGTGCTCCCGTTATAGATCCTCCAGGAAAAGTAGCTTTTATACAATCAATCATATCATTATCTTCTCTTAACTTTCCTTCTATATTAGATACAAGATGAAAAACTGTACTATACTCTTCTATTTTAAATAATTCTGTAACATTTACAGTATGTTGTTTACATACTTTACTTAAATCATTACGCTCTAAATCCACAATCATAAGTAATTCTGATTTATCTTTCTCACTATTTATAAGTTCTTTTTTATTATTTTCATCTTCTTTTATTGAATTTCCTCTAGGGCGTGTACCTTTGATAGGTCTTGTTATGACTTTGCCATTATTAATTTGTATAAATCTCTCTGGAGATGAACTTATAATCTTAAAATTTTTAAAATCTAAATAAGCAGAAAAAGGTGCTGGGCTTAATTCCATTAAATCTTTATAAACTTCATAAGGATCTTTATCTGTACTTTTTACAAATTGTTGTGTTAGATTAGTAATATAAATATGACCCTCTTCTATATATTTTTTTACTTTATCTATAGTTTCTTTATATTCATCTTTTTTAAAATTAGATTTAAAACCTTCATTTATAAGTTTTTCTGTAGTAAGCTCTATATTTTGAGGTTTTTTATTATCTAAAATTACATTTTCAAATACATCTAATTTATTAAAATAACTTTTTTCATAAGAAGAAATTTTATTTTTTATTTCTTTCAAACTTTCTTGCTCTTCTTCTAAAATCCCTAATGAAGATATGTATGTCTTATTTTCTATATGATCAAATATAATTAAATTATCATAAAAGTTGAAACATCCTAAAGGAATATCCACATTTTCCTTTGCAGTATCATCAAATATTTCTAAGGTTCTTCCTAAATCATATGATAGATATCCTATTCCCCCTGATATAAAAGGCATATGTGTATAATTTTCAACCTTATATTTTTTTAAAATACTTTTCAATGCTTTGAAGAAATCTCCTTTTTCTTCTTCCCCATTAAAAAAATATTTTCCTTTAAATCCTTCGATTTTTAAAAAGGAATTTATACCTATAAAAGAATATTCACCTAATTGTTTTGTTTGTAATGAACTATATAAAAAAGCACTTTCATCATTATCTGATTTCATTAAATTATATATCAAATCAATAGAAAGTTTAGTTTTTATCTCTTTTAATAACACATTATCTTCCTCTCTTCTTTTTTCTATTAAATTCTTTACTTTGTATTATAAAATTTTCTAAAAGCTCATGTCCCATTTCTGTTAGGAGTGCCTCTGGATGAAATTGTACTCCTTCTATAAAATCTTTTTTATGTCTTATTCCCATTATAACATTATCTTCTGATTTTGAAGTTATTATAAATTCACTTGGTAATGTATCTTCATCAACTATTAAGGAATGATACCTAGTTACTTTTAAAGGATTTTTTATATTTGTGAAAACTCCCTCATTATTATGAGTTATTAAGCTAACCTTTCCATGTACTGGAACCTTACCTTTTACTATTTTAGCACCATATGCATATGCTATACTTTGATGACCTAAGCAAATCCCCAAAATAGGAATTTCACCTTTGAATTCTTCTATAATTTCTAATAAATTTCCTGTATCTTTAGGATCTTTAGGCCCTGGAGAAATAATAATACCTTCAGGCTCTAATTCTTTAATTAAGGATGTTGTTATCTTATCATTCCTAATAAGTTTTATTTCTTCCCCTAATTCTTTAAAATACATAAACAAGTTATAAACAAATGAATCATAATTATCAATAATTAAATACATTGCGTCACCTTTTCCTCTACATACGTATATATTATTACAGTTTATATATGATATAATAAATTATGTCATATTACGTTTTAAAATTCAATATTAGAAAGAAGGTCAAAAAATATGCTACGAGCAGATTTACACACACATACTATAGCCTCTGATGGTGTCTTAACTATAAATGACCTGCTTTTAAAAGCAAAGCAAAAAAATTTAGATATAGTAGCTATAACGGATCATGATTCCATAGGCTCTTTGGATGAAGCTCTGAAACTTTCTAAAACTTTAAATATAAAAGTAATACCTGGAATAGAATTAACTACTTTATATAATAATGAAAATATTCATCTATTAGGCTATTTTAAAGATTCTAGTTTTAAAGATAAAACTTTTCAAGATTTTTTACTCAATACTAAACTAAAACGTTTAGAACGTGGAAAAGATATATTAAAAAAATTAAAAGAATATTTTAACATAGATATAAATGAAGAAAAACTTCTTAAAAAAAATAAAGGTATAATAGCCAGACCACACATAGCCCATGCTATATTGGAAGCAGGTTATTGTAATGATTTTTGTAAAATTTTTGATACTTTTTTAAGTAAAACAAGTCCTGCTTATGTACCTAATAATTGTCCCTCTCTTTTAGAAGGCATAAACATATTAAAATCTGTAAATGCGTTAAGTGTAATTGCTCATCCTACCTTGATTAAGAAAAATAATATAAAAGATTTAATGGATTTACAATTTGATGGAATGGAATGCTTATATCCTTTGAATAAGGAAGGAGATTTCGAAAAGTTTTCTCAGCTTTGTAAAAAATATAATAAAATCTCTACAGCTGGTTCAGATTTTCATGGAATTCCAGGTGACTATAATCACGGAGATTTAGGACAATGTTTCTTAGGTGGAAATTCATTAGAAAAGTTTTTACAAATGTTATCTAAATAATTCATTCTATATTTTATTCTAATAACTAAAAAAAGATAGCTATAAAATTTAGCTATCTTTTTTTTAATTTTTTATTAAGCTTCCATTAAGAATACTTTATAAGCTCTGTATGCTTCATATATATCAGCTTTACTTGCTATTTCATATGGAGCATGCATGCTGTGTAATGCAACACCTGAATCTATAACTTCCATACCATATTGAGCTAGTATATAAGCTATAGTTCCTCCACCGCCTTGGTCAACTTTTCCAAGTTCAGCTGTTTGGAAAGAAACATTATTTTTATCTAAAATATTTCTCAAATGAGCTAAGTATTCGGCATTAGCATCATTACATCCACCTTTACCTCTTGCTCCTGTGTATTTATTAAATACTATACCTTTTCCAAAATAAGCTGTATTATTCTTTTCATATACAGATGAGAATGTTGGATCATAAGCAGCACTAACATCTGAAGATAACATTTTTGAATTTGCAAGAGCTCTTCTTACTTTCATATCACTGTAATCTTCTTTTAAGTTAATAACTTCAGCTAATGCATTTTCAAAGAATTTAGAATGCATTCCTGTAGCCCCAATACTTCCAACCTCTTCTTTGTCTACAAGTAATGTAACACAAGTTTTAGTTGTTTCTGGAATTTCTAACATAGCTTCAAAAGAAGTATATGAACATACTCTATCATCTTGTCCATATGCCATAACCATTGAATTATCAAGACCGTAATGTCTTGCTCTTCCAGCTGGTACTATTTCTAATTCTGCTGATATAAAATCTTCTTCATCTATATTATATTTTTCATTTAAAATTCTTAAAACATTTAATTTAACCCTATGCTTAGATTCTTTATCATCTACTGGAATAGATCCTATACATACGTTAAGATCTTCTCCTTCAATACCTTGAGCTAAAGTCTTTTTCATTTGATCCCCAGATAAATGTATTAATAAATCAGAGATTCCTACAACTGGTTCATTCTCATCTTCACCAAATACAACTTTAACTATTGTGCCATCTTTTTTAGCAAAAACACCATGAATAGCAAGTGGAATAGTAACCCATTGATATTTCTTTATACCACCATAGTAATGAGTTTTAAAGAATGCTAGGTCGCCTTCCTCATATACTGGATTTTGTTTTAGGTCTAATCTTGGTGAATCAATATGTCCTCCTAAGATTCTTAAACCTGTTTCAATTGGATCTGTACCTATTTTAAACATTGCTAATGATTTTCCCATGCAGTTAGCGTAAACTTTATCACCAGCTTTTAATTTAGTTCCTTCTTTAACTAAAGAATCTAAATTTTTATATCCATTCTTCTCTGCTATAGCTATAAATTCATCAACACATTCTCTCTCTGTCTTACATAAAGACATAAAGTCTACGTATTTTTTTGATAATGCTTGAACGTTTTCTAAATCTTCTTGAGAATATTTTTCCCAAGCTACATCATTCTTTTTCTCTAATTTTTTAAGATCCATTTTAAATCCCCCTTTACTTTTTTGACTAATTCTATTTTACTAGATATTTATATTAATTTCAAATTTCACAAATGATTAAAACAATTTTTCATAGTATTTTTTTCATCTTTTATCGACATGTAAAACTTCCTATACATCTCTTTTTTCAACACTTGTAATATTTTTCCATAATTGTTTTTTATTATTTTTTTGCTGCGTTATGACATATCTTGGTATAACTTATCAAAAATGCTGTTTTTATACCGAAGGAAAGTGTTTAACATTTGTATTAATTTTTGGTAATATAAAAATATGCCTCTTAACATTTAAGTAGCAAAACAAATTTACTATATTATATTAAAAAAATATAGTATTTATTCTTTTATTTTATTTTATTTATTATTTTATTTTTTTATTTATTTTTTATTGGTTTAAATAACATATAGAGAGGGGTCATTTAATGATTAAATTTTATATTAAATTAAAAATTTTATTGTTAAAAAAATGCATAAATTTCTTTTTAAAATTTATGCCTACAAATTCAGTTGTTGTACTTTATATCAGTCGCAAATTAGATACCTATATAGTAGAATATCAAAACTACATATTTAGTAATTTTAAAAATAATAATTTTCCCAGGGAAACATTTATAAAAATATATTCGTAACTTTTTACAAATAAAAAAGGATGTCTAAATAGACATCCTATTTTTCTTATATGGTTTAGGAATTAAATAATAATACCCAAAATGTCGTCCCCTTATATGTTCAATACCCGCTCTCTAAGGCAGGTGGGTTCTTCTCACATTACTTCTGCCTCCTTCTGTAAATTAAATGAAGTTTGACATCCATAATGATATCGAAAATCCCGAATTTAGTCTGTCGGTTGAACATTATAAGTTACACGTGCATCTCAGGCCCTGTAATTATTATATCATAAATTTTATATGTTTCAAGAGATTCTATATTACAAGTAAAACTTTTTATGGTTATATTATTTCTGTAATATAATCCTCTAATTCAAACTCTTTATCCCTTTCATAGAAAGCTACTACAAAAGAGTTCATATCATAATCTTCTAGATCTATATCAAAACTTAATAATTGATATTCTAGGTCTAATTCTTCCGCTATATCTCTTACAATATCATCTACATTATCTACTGCTATATCACTTAAATAAGGAATCACATAATCTTCATAATATTCATAGGAGTCTTTACCTTCTACACATTCTTCATCTGCATAAGCTTCTGCACCCTCTTTTTCTAAACCATCAAAATAATAATTTAGTTTTATAACTAAGGTATCCTTTTCAGATATTTTAATTTGTTCAAGGTCTTCTAGGTCATTCTCCATTAAGTAGTTTAATATTTTGTATTTCATTATTTTCCTCCTATTAAAAGAACTTTTGAGATAAGATTATATAAATATTTATAATAACTTTAAGTACTCTTCTATAAATTCGTCTGCTTGTTTAAATTCTTTATTATGTGGTACAAACTTAAACCGAAAACCTGATTGAATAACCCTAAATTTTAATTCATTTAGTCTTTCTATTAGCATAGGTACTCCTTCTCCACTCCATCCAAAGGAGCCAAAAGCTGAAGCGACTTTTCCTCTATTTATAGGAACACAAATTAAAGATGTTAGATCCCAAGCTGGTTTAACAGCATCGCCATTTATAGTAGGTGATCCAATTAGTATACCTGAAGCTTTATTAATCTTTTCAGAAAGATTATCTAAATTAGAAGAAGTTATTTCATTAATTTCACATTTTATACCTTTTTTATTAATTTGTTCATTTAAGTACTTTGCTATTAATTCTGTATTTCCATAAGCACTAATATAAAATATTTGTACGTTTTTTTCTTGTATAACTTCTTCCTTAGACCATTCTTTATATAAACTTATACTTTTATCAATATCTTTTATATGTATTGGACCATGGCTTGGTGCAATTATATCAAAGTTCAGCCCTTCAATTTTCTTTAAAGCCATATTTACAAATTTTTTAAAAGGTCCCATTATTGTATCAAAATAATATTTCATGTATTCATAATATTCTATAGGTAAATCATTAATTATATTATCTTTAGGACAATAATGGCATCCAAAAACATCACATGTAAACAATATTTTTTTATTAGGAACACATGTAAACATAGTATCAGGCCAATGAAGATTAGGTACTGATATAAATTTAAGAGTATTTTCCCCTAAATTTATATCAACATTTGCAATTTTATATTTAAATTCACAGTTTAAAATCTCTTTTAAATAGTTTATAGCAGCAATAGACCCAACTATCTCAGCGTTTGGATACTCAGATATTAGATTTTTTAATGCACCACTATGATCAAGTTCTGTATGATTTACAATTATATAATCAACACTTTTATTACCTATTACAGATTTTATATTTTGTAGATATTGTGTAAAAAAGTTTTCTTTCACTGAATCAATGATAGCAACTTTTTCGTCATCTATTAAATAAGAATTATAGGTAGTTCCTTTTTTAGTTTCCATTATTATATCGAAAATTTCAAGTTCAGGATCTGTTACACCTATCCAATAAACCTGCTCTTTTAATTTAACTGGCTTCATATTATAAACACCCCTTTTTAATACTAAATTTAAAGTGATGTTTTTATTGTTGACTATTCTTCTTCTTTATAAACATACTTACTTCTATCTGTATAAACAATCCCATCTAAATGATCAATTTCGTGACAAAAACATCTAGCTAATAATCCTTTAGCTTTATATGTTACTTTTTCACCCTTTATATTAGTTCCAAAAACAGTTACTTCTTTGGGTCTAATAACTTCACCTGCATATCCTGGATAACTTAGACAACCTTCCATACAAGTTTCTTTACCCTTTTTAGAAATTATTTTAGGATTTATTAAAAGAATAGGTTCCGTACCATCTCTTAAATCAATAAATATCATTTTCTTTAAAACACCTATCTGTGGTGCGGCAAGACCTACTCCTGTTGAATCATATAATGTCTCTTGTAAATCCTCTGCCAAATTTATAATTTCTTCATTTATATCTTTTACTTTATCACATGGTCTGTGAAGTACTTCGTTGTCAAAAGTTAATATCTTTCTTACTGTCATATAACATTATAAAGTTAATTAATAACTTTATAATTCCTCCCTTCTAATTTTCAAGTATTTTAGTCTAAATGTATCCTTCAGTATATTCTGAGTTAACATAGATTTCGAATAATCTTAACGCTTCATCTTCACTAATTTTTTTGTCTTCCAATTTCCTATATAAAATATATAGTTTAACATTTAAATCTTTATCTGTAGTGTCTTTCATTTTTTGTTTTATACGATCTAAAATAGTCATCTCTACAATCTTTTTACCTGTTGTAAGATCTCTTTTTTCTAAAATTGATAGAATTTCATCTGCTATTACTTTTATTTCTTCTTCATTTGATAGAATTTTTATTTTATTTACATCAGTTTTAACTTTTTCTAATATATCTTTATTTATTAAAATACTATTGCTTTCTACGTCCATAAATTACTCTCCTTTAAGAAATTTACTTATTATGATAATAGCATAAGTTATACCTTATTTCAAACTAAACATTAACTTTTCTTGAATTTTTATTAGATTGAAAATAAAAAGACATCCCGTAAATGGAATGCCTTTTTACCGTTAACTATGCTTCTTGTTGTAACATAGTTTTAACTTTCATAAGTCTAGTTAAAGCTCCTCTTTCGTTTTCATCAAGCTTCATTTTAATATACTTTATAGTCTCTTCTAATTGAGGAACAGTCATATACTCTAAAGCATTAACCCTTCTTCTAGTCTTTTCAATTTCATCAGCCATAAGCTGACAAGATTTTTCAACTTCTGCCAATTCCAAAAGATTTGGAAGTATATTATAAAGCTTTTCAAGTGAACCATCTAGTTCTGAAGAAGTATTTGCAAACCCATATGGATAAATACTGCCTCCATCTCCTTCTAATTCTCTTTTAAACTCCATTTCAGGGACATTAACACTCATGATGTTCTTTGTGTGTATATCAACAGATATATTTTCTTTTGGGTACATAATAGCTTCCTCTAAAAACTCAGATGACATTAATGCTCTTGCCATTACAAAATCCTTAAAAGCACCAGAAAGTTCTTTTTCAACACTCTTTCTAAGTTCGTTATTATGCTTAACAAGGTCAATAAATCTTCTCATAAGCTCATCTTGTTTGTCTTTTAGTAATTTATGTCCTCTTTTAGCTGTAACAAGTCTCTTCTTTAACTTAGAGAGTTCCATTCTGGTGGGATTTACGTTAAGTTTAGCCACCTTTACTCACCCTCTCTTTTAGGTAGGTATTTCTCTAAATATTCATCTCTAATTCTCTTAAGTTCTGTCTTAGGTAGAATAGATAGAAGTTTCCATCCTAAACTTAAAGTTTCTTCAATAGATCTATTAGCATTGAAGCCTTGAGCTACATACTCATTTTCGAAAGCCTCTGCGAATTTTGCAAATTGTTTATCTGTATCAGATAATGCTGATTCACCTAGGATAACTGCAAGTTCTTTAGCTTCTTTACCTTGAGCATATGCAGAGAATAATTGGTTCATTGTATCTGCATGATCTTCTCTTGTTTTACCTTTACCTATACCTTTATCTTTTAATCTTGATAATGAAGGTAAAACATCTATTGGAGGCATTATTCCTCTCTTATATAATTCTCTTGATAAGATAATCTGACCCTCTGTTATATATCCAGTTAAGTCTGGAATTGGGTGTGTCTTATCATCTTCAGGCATTGTAAGGATAGGAATTTGTGTAATTGATCCTTCAGCACCTTTAATTCTTCCTGCTCTTTCATATAATGTAGAAAGGTCAGTATATAGGTATCCTGGATATCCTCTTCTTCCTGGAACTTCTTTTCTAGCTGCAGAAACTTCACGTAAAGCTTCACAGTAGTTAGTTATATCTGTCATTATAACAAGTACGTGCATTCCTTTTTCATATGCTAAGTACTCAGCTGTAGTTAATGCCATTCTTGGAGTAGCTATTCTCTCGATAGCTGGGTCAGAAGCTAAGTTCATAAATAGAACTGATCTATCTATTGCTCCTGTTTTTGTAAATTCTTCAACGAAGTATTGAGCTTCTTCGAATGTTATACCAATAGCTGCAAAAACAACGGCGAATTTAGAATCAGAGTTTAAAACTTTTGCTTGTCTTGCTATCTGTGCAGCTAATTCTGCATGTGGAAGACCCGCTCCTGAGAATACAGGAAGTTTTTGCCCTCTAACTAAAGTGTTTAATCCGTCTATAGCAGATATACCAGTTTGAATAAACTCAGATGGGAAATTTCTTGCAACTGGGTTTATTGCTTCACCATTTATATCTAATTTCTTTTCTGGAAGTATTTGTGGACCATTATCTTTTGGTCTACCAAGTCCGTCAAAGACTCTTCCTAGCATATCTTCTGATACACCTAGTTCTAGTGGTCTGCCTTGGAATCTAACTTTACTTCCTTTAAGGTTGATTCCTGCAGATCCTTCGAATAACTGGATTAATGCTTTATCTCCGTTTATTTCTAGAACTCTTCCGTTTCTTTTTTCACCTGTTTGTATTTCAATTTCAACAAGTTCGTCAAACTTAACATTTTCAACTTGGTCAACAAGCATTAAGGGACCAACAACTTCTCTTACTGTTCTATATTCTTTAAGCATTAGCTATCCCTCCCTCTGCTATTAAGTTTTCCATAACTTCATGTAATTCTTCTCTTATTTCATCTATCTTATTAATTTCATCTTCATGTATATATTTTGCTCTGGCAATCTTATCTCTCATTTCTACTAGAGAAATAATCTTATCTAAGTATACACCAGCGTCTAATGCTCTCTTACCTTCATCATAGAATGCAAGAACTAATTTTAACATTTTATACTGTTTCTTTAATGAAGCATATGTGTCAACTTCGTGGAAAGCATTTTGTTGTAAGTAATCTTCTCTTATTGACTTAGCTACTTCAAGTTTCAATCTATCATTTTCTGATAATGCATCTATACCAACAAGTCTTACAATTTCTTGTAATTTAGATTCATCTTGAAGAAGTGCCATAGCTTCTGTTGTTAATTTTGTCCAATCAGGAGCTCCATTTTCATTTACCCAGCTTCCGATTTTATCTAAGTATAATGAATAAGATGTAAGCCAGTTAATAGAAGGGAAATGTCTTCTATAAGCAAGTTGAGCATCTAATCCCCAGAATACTTTAACTATTCTTAAAGTAGATTGTGTTACTGGCTCTGAAATATCTCCTCCTGGAGGTGATACGGCACCTATTGCTGTAACTGCTCCTTCTCTTCCATCATTACCTAAACAAACAACTTTACCGGCTCTTTCATAATAATCAGCAAGTCTTGATCCTAGGTATGCAGGGTAACCTTCGTCACCAGGCATTTCTTCAAGTCTTCCTGACATTTCTCTTAGCGCCTCTGCCCATCTTGATGTTGAATCAGCCATGATTGATACTGAGTAACCCATATCTCTAAAGTATTCAGCTATTGTAATACCTGTATAGATAGAAGCTTCTCTGGCTGCAACTGGCATGTTTGAAGTATTAGCTATAAGTACTGTTCTCTTCATTAAACTTTCACCAGTTTTTGGATCCTTTAATTCTGGGAACTCATTAAGAACGTCTGTCATTTCGTTACCACGTTCTCCACATCCAACGTAAACAACTATTTCAGTATCTCCCCATTTAGCTATTTGGTGCTGAACAACTGTTTTACCAGCTCCGAATGGTCCTGGTACTGCTGCTGCTCCTCCTTTTGCTACTGGGAAGAAAGTATCTATAACCCTTTGTCCTGTTACCATTGGCTCTACAGGATTCATTTTTTTTGCAAATGGTCTACCTTTTCTTACTGGCCATTTTTGCATTAAAGTTAATTCCTTGTCACCTTTTTCAGTTGTAACTGTATACACAACTTCTTCAACATTAAAGTCTCCTGACTTTATGTCTTTAATTGTCCCTTCTATACCATAAGGAACCATTATCTTGTGCATAATAACAGCAGTCTCTTGAACTGTACCGACTATATCTCCTGATGAAACTTTATCTCCAACTTTAACTGTTGGATTAAAGCTCCATTTCTTAGCTCTGTTTAATGCTTTTACAGAAACCCCTTTTGTTAGGAAAGCGGATTTTGCAGCCTCCATGAAAAGGTCAAGTGGTCTTTGAATTCCATCAAACATTGATTCTATAAGACCTGGTCCAAGCTCAACACTTAATGGTTCTCCTGTACTTACTACTGGGTCACCAGGACCGATACCTGAAGTTTCTTCATAAACCTGAATAGAAGCTTTATCGCCTCTCATCTCTATGATTTCGCCTATAAGGCCTTTATCTCCAACTTTAACAACGTCATATACATTAGCTTCATCCATATCCATGGCAACAACTAATGGACCTGAAACTTTTATAACCTTACCAATCTTCAAGTTCTCCTACCTACCTTTCTATAATATATTCACGCCTACAGCCTTTTCAACGTTATCACTAATTCTTTGTAATCCAATATTTAGTGATCCCTGATTACTTGGTATTAAAATTACGGCAGGAAGCATTTCTCTGTTATATCTTTCAATAGTTTCAGGAATTTTTGCAGCTACTTGTTCAGTTACAAATACTACCGCATACTCTTCCTTAGCTAATCTATCTATAGTTTTTTGAGCTTCATCTGACTCAATTACAGGAAATGTACTAATTCCTATTGCTTTAAAAGCTAATATAGAATCTTTATCTCCTACAACTCCAATTTTATACATATACATCACGCAACCTTTCTCTGATTACGCTACTTTGAACATTGTTAAGTTTAGCTACCATTATGATTCTTATAATCTTAATTTCTGTTTCCTTAGCTAAAACATAACAGAATAGTGGCTCTGGTCCAAAGTGAACTAATTTCCCTTTTTTAATATGGGCCATTATATGGTCTTCAAATAGCTTTTCAAATAAAGTAAGTTTACCACTTTCCATAAATTCGCCTAAGCCTTCTTTAATTACATTAGTATATCTCTTAGAAGCTAATTTTGTAGTTATATTTTCTACAGTATCATTATAAAGGCCTTCTAAGAATTTAATATCAATGTAACCACCTTTTAAAAGTACTTCTTTTAAAAAGTTTAAAAGCTTATCTTGCATTTTAACTCTTAAAAGAGTTCTTATATTTATGAAATCAATGTTTTCTTTCACATATTCAAGAATAAACTCTTCTTCTATTTCTTCAGCCCTTTGAACCATATCTTCATACATATATTTATCAACTATAATATCTATAATTTGCGGGTCTTTAGACTCTTTATATTTATCTTCAGATAATTTAATTGCATTTTTAAATTGTTCTGGAAGATTTTTAAAATTTCCAGATAATATAGCTTCTTTTAAACTGCTAGGATTCATAATACCCATAGGCATTATTAAATCGTCAAACTCCTTAGAAAGTGCTTTAGCTTTTAAAAGCACTTTGATATTGTGATAGTCATACTTAATACCTAAAATATCTATTATAGAACTTTCTGGAGTTACATCATACATTAGTTTATATACTCTTTTAAGTTCTTTTTGTAATAGTATTTCATAGTCCTCTGCTCTTTTAACATCTCCCATTAATGAAGAATATTCTGTTTCACCTAAAACTTTTAATGCTTCATCAGCAGAGGAACTATCTATCATTCTTTCTATCTTTACTTTATTAAGGAGTCTTTTTTCTAGCACTCTAAGTCTGGATACAGCTTGCGTAAAATCCATTCTATCCATAGGGCTATCCTCCTTAAGGTTAATTGAATAAAATACCTGCAACTTCATACTCTAATTCTTCTCTTAAAGAATTAGCTAAAGCTTTGAAAGTATAGTTATATTCAATCCCCTCATTAATTATTATAAATCCTGATGGAATGTTTCTGTCATCCTTACAAAGTTCTAACTTTAATTCTGTTAAAACTTCTGGAGTTATAGCTTCTTTAAAATCTTTAGAAACTAATATTTCTTCTCCACCTTGAAGATTTAATGAAGAAATACTTTCCTTTAAAAACTTCACAAAGTCTTCTTTGCTCATTTTTGAAAGTTTTTCTATAGCTTTTTCAAAAGTTGATTCCATAACTTGTTGTTTTGCTTTTAATTTTTCATTTCTTCCTTGAAGCTCTGCGCTTGAAATTAATCTTTGTTTTCTACTTTCCGCCTCAAGTTTTGCTTTTTCTATAAGATCATTTTTTACTAACTCTGCAGATTTTTCTTTAGAACTTAGTAAAGAATCTGCTTCTTTTTTAGCTTTTTCTAAAATTTCGTTAGCTTCTCTTTTAGAGTCTTCTAATATCTTAGAAGTTAAATTTTCTAGATTAGACATATCTTCACATCCTTAATTTAAGATATTTTAAGGTACTCTATTAAAATGATTTAAATACTAATAATAGAGAAATAACGAATCCTAAAAGAGCGTAAGTTTCAACCATTGCTGATAAGATGATACCTTTTGTAGTATGTTCTTCGTTTTTAGCTAATATTGCTATACCAGCTGCAGCTGTTCTTGCTTGGGCAATTGCTGATTTCCAACCTACAAATGCTATTGGTAAACAAGCCATGAATAAGTATAAACCTTGACCTAAAGTCATATTACCAGTAAGTTTTAAGAATACCATAAGACCGATAACGAATCCGTATAAACCTTGTGTACCTGGTAATAATTGAAGAACTAAAGCTTTACCAAATTTTTCTGGTTCTTCTGTTAATAGACCGGCAGCAGCCTCACCAACCATACCAACACCTCTAGCTGATCCTATACCTGACATAATAACTGCAAGTGCAATTCCTAATGTTGCAAAAATAAGTCCTCCATTTTGAACTAAAAATTCCATGAATTTCATAATTTCTTCCTCCTATTTGCTCTTTATATTTATGAATTTATTTCTTGATTTGAACGGTTTGAACTCTTTACCGCCACCCTCATAGAATTTACCAAAATACTCAACGTATTGTAATCTACATGTATGAACATAAGCTCCTAAAGCTGATAATAATAAGTTGAATACATGACCTAAAATAAATATTATTGGTCCAACAATCCATTTTACTGGACCATTACCCAATAAAGAAATCATAAGATTAAATGCACTTCCTATGAATCCACCTGCTAGCCCTAAGGCCATAAGTCTTGAATAAGAAACTAAATCTCCTACGTATCCTGAAATACCATATAGCGAATAAAGTCCTGCTCCAAGTCTTGCACCAATGTTTTTATTTTCTCTACCACCAGTTAATACTATTAAAATCATACCTACTATCATTACCCATTTACCTATAGTAACTACCATAGGTGATAATCCTAATGGACCTCCACCAAGTAATAAAAGTGCTCCTGTTAAAGCGGCATACCAAGAAAATACATCATATACAGCATCTAATGGTTTATGTTCTTTAATTAACATATAAGCTTTTACACCTAAACCAAAGTACAATTGAATTAATCCTAATACCATTGAAACTATTAAAATTATTACAACATCTTTAGCGGGATCAACAACACCTTTTAATCCTTTTATGATATCTCCAAAGAATCCTCCATAAAGGGCTCCTACTATAAATGTAGGGAAACCTAAATAAAAGAAAAATCTAATAAAATCTTTTTTAGAGTCTTCAAGATTAAAGCATTTAAGTGCTATTGCTGATGCTATTATCATCAATAATCCATATCCCATATCCGCCATCATCATCCCAAAAAATACTAGGTAGAATGGTGTTAAAAGCGGAGTTGGATCAACTTCAGAATATTTAGGTATACTATACATTTTTGTAATAGATTCAAAAGCTTTTACTATTTTATTATTTTTTAATAAAATAGGTACTTCTGGATCTCCTACTTGTGCATCTTCAAAAGTTAAATAATAATCTTCTCCTGCTACACCTTTGATAGTTTCCTCTAACTTATTTATAAGATTTGTTGGAACCCATCCTTCTATAGCAAGTACATTATTACTATTTAAGAAGTTATCAGAAGCATTTGCTATATCATGAATGTTAGAATAATATTCATGAACTATTTCAATTTCTTCTCTATTCTCACTGTAGTTCTTAATAAATTCCTTAATATCTTCTTCTTTTTCATTAAGTTCCTTAAGATCATTAGTTAAAGATTCAATAACTTCATTTGGAGAATTTTCATATGTGAAATTCACATTATTGAAGCCAAATTGCTTTAATATTTTCTCAGCTTCTTCTGTTTCATTCTTATGAACTAATACGAAAATATTAGAATCTGATTTAACATCACTAATAAATTCAACATAAGAATTTAATATACTAGAAGAAAATTCCTCTAAGAAAGTTTCCTTAGCTAATTTAGGAATGCTTCCTAAAAAATAAGAAACTTTTCTTAAGTTTCTCATATCTGAGAATTTAGCATCTAATTGACGCCAAGGTATTAATGCCTCAATTTCTCCATTTAATTTTGTTTTTTCATTTTTAATTTCATTTAATTTTGTTTCATTTTCCTTTAAGACCTTATAGTACTCTTGCCAATGAGATGTTGTACCAATTTGCTGAAGCTCTTCATATGAAATAGTCTTTTTCCCTTCTTTAAGGGCTTTTAGACCACCTTCTTTAGGAGAAAACTTATTTAAAGTATCTATACAGAATTTTAATTTAGCTTGAATTTCTTCAACTTCCGAAATTTTAACTTTTTCAGAATCAGCACTAAAAAACTTTAAGTCTTCTTCTTCCTTTTCTTGAAGATTTACAAATTGTACATTTTCAAACTTATGCAGAGTTTCTAATAAAGTTTCTTTTCTTGACTTAAAGGAAAGCAAAGAAAATTTACTCATTTTAACTATTGCCATGAGACTTCACTATCCTCTCATAGATTAAATTTACAGCTTTATTAACTCTGTTTTGTTCCATGTCTAAATACTTTTTACTGTCTTCTTTACCTCTTTGAAGAATTGGCCCAGCGGCTTCTTTTCCTTCATTTTCTGCAACTTCCAAAATCTCTTTTGTCTTTTGTTTTGCATCTTTTAAAATACTTTCATATTTTAATGTGCCATCTTTTTCGGCACTTTTTGAAAGTTCCCTCGCTTCAGCTTTTGCCTTAGCAATGATTTCGGCACCCTTTTCCTCTGCCTCTTTAATTTTTTGAATCGCTTCTAATGCCAAGTTATCACCACCTTTTCAAATAATAAAAATAATATTATTTTATTTTGAATAATACTTAATATAGTATTAATTACAACTTAATTAATTAGATTATACTAATATTTTAATATACTTTCAAGTAGATTAACATTAATTTAATAAATATACATACTTAAAATAAGTATTAATTTATCAAACTTTATGGAATATTCTATATTTTACTACATATTTCGATTTTTTTCAAAGAAAATGTTACTATTATTTTAAATAAATTTTATACAATTTTCTACCTCATTAAACATTATATATGATTCTTTTGATTCTATAATATTATATGTTAAATACTTCTGAATATCTATAAAAAACTTTTCTATGTGTATTTTAGAAAAATTGATATTTTCATTAATTTCTTTAAGATTCTCTTTTATTTTCTCTATTTCTTTTTTATTTATTTCCCTCTTTAAGAAAGGTGGAATCCATTTTTTCTTATTGAAACATAGATAATCATATTTAATAATTTCTTTTAATTCTTCGTTACTTTTTTCTAATTCTTTATTAAAGTCTAAAAAAACATTATAATATTCCGTACTTGATATATTTTTATCAAAGTAACCTTTCTTTTCAAAAAACATCGATAAATTATAGTAGAATTCAAAAGGATTTTGAAACTTTTTCATAAAATAGTTAATAATATTTTTGAATTTCCCAGTATTATAATATTTATCTACCATTGCTTCTACTTTTTTTAGTATTAGTAGTTCTTCATAACTTATGCTATTTGTCTTTAAAATTTCATAGGGTGGTATATGTGAATAAACCATTCCCCATTTTTCCGCCTCCTCTCTCATAGGCGCACCTTTTAATAATTTTAAAAATCCTAACTGAACTTCTTCAGGTTGAAGTGCATATACATCATTAAATGATTTCTTGAAAGAATTAAAATTTTCATTAGGAAGACCTGCTATTAAATCAAGATGTTGTTTAATATTTTTAAGTTCCTTAACTTTTGCTACTTTTTTTTCAATAAAATGAAAATCTACCATTCTATTTATATGTTTCAAAGTATCTACATTAGTACTTTGGACCCCAACTTCAAATTGAAATAATCCTTCTCTGGCTTTTTTAAGCAATTGAAACTGCTCATCTCTTAGTATATCTGCAGAAATCTCAAAATGAAATGCAGTATCTGAATTGGCATTTTCTATAAGATAAGCCCATATCTCCATGGCAAATTTATGACTTGCATTAAAAGTTCTATCTACAAACTTAACCAACTTAACATTTTTATCTATAAAATACTGTAATTCTCTTTTTACCCTCTCTACATCTAAAAATCTTAAATTTCTATCCGTAGATGAAAGACAATATTTACATCTAAAAGGACATCCCCTTGATGCTTCATAATATACTATTTTATTTTCAAGATCTTCATCTTCTTTATATGGAAATACTATTTTATTCATATCCATGTTTTCTCTTTTTTCATTTATATGAATCCCATTTTTTTCTTTAAAACAAAGTCCTTTTATAATTTCTAGAGAAGAAACCTTTCCTAATTTATATTTTATAAATTCTCTAAAAGTCTCCTCTCCTTCTCCTCTTATTATATAATCTCCTTTTGATTTCTCTAAAAATTCCTTACTATCAAAGCTTACTTCTGGACCACCATATAGTATTTCTATCTTAGGATTTATTTTTTTAATAAGGATTGTTAAATCTTTAACCATGTTTATATTCCATATGTATGTAGAAAAACAAATAACCTCTGGTTTTTCAACCATTATTCCTTCCAAAATTTGTTCTATTCTATGATTTATAGTATACTCTGAGATTTTACATTCATATGGCAAGTCCTCTGTATAAGCCTTTAGATACCTAACCGCTAGGTTTGTATGAACATATTGTGAATTTAATGCTACTAATAAAACTTTCATTAGTTTCTTCCCTTCTTTATTTTTTATGTTTTTTATTTTACACTTTTTTCGTAGTAAAATCATATAAATACTATTATAATCTTATTTTCTTTTTTTTGCATTTAATATAGTATAAATCTTTCTCTCTTTTAAATGTTACTATTGTAAAATGCTCCTGAACAAGCTTTATCATAGTATCCATAGAATTATCTGTAAATAAATTAGTATTTTTAACTTCTATATCTTTTTCTTGCTGCTCTACTCTTATAGAAATTTGTTTTTTAAACATTTGCCCAAATTTTTTATTAATATCCCAAATATGCAAATATGCTTTTTCTTTTAAATACTCACTAATCTCTCTTAGTAAATCACTTTTTCCTCTCCTACTTTTTATATTTTGCAATGTAAAAAATAAAAGTGCTGTATCATAACTATTTTCTTGTATTAATTTTTTTCCATACATATTTTCTATGTAATCTAAATCTAGCTCATCATCTTTTTTAATGTAAGGATATATTAATGAAATATCTCCTAAACTTAAATCTAATATATCTCCTTTTAATATCTCTTTTTCAATATTTATAATGTTTTTTTCCATACTGCTCCCCCTAAGTATTTTTTCCTTTTTTTACTATTATACTTATAATGTAAAAAAAAGGCAAATAACCTTAGTTATTTGCCCAATATTTTTTAACTATATCATTATAGTAAGTTATCAAAAAACCTGCCGTAGTACTTTTAGCTCTGTAAATACTACTATTTGCCATCTTATAATACCTCTTATCTAAATCTAAAATATCTCTATAAAGCATATAAGTTGCATTAGCATTTTCAGCATTATTAACTATATAATTTTCTAAGTTATCGTATTTAATAACATTCCCTAGTTGAAAAAATCTTTTATTATATATAACTTCTGTAATAATCCATTGTTCAAATTTTCTATGTTGTTTTAAAAGCTTATTGTTTACATGATGAGGAACTGTGCAATCTTGAATTAAATGGCAACATGCCCCTAAGTAAAACATACTCTTTTTAATATCTCCTCTTTTTAAATATTTTAAACTTAGATTATAAAATTTCTCACTTTCTTGTAAAGCATTAGAAAATCCAAACAACCCTTTTTTATATTTATAGTGAAAAAAATGATTTATACTTCTAAAATCTTGATCTGCCCATGTAACTCCCTCATTTAAATTATCAATATAATTCTTATAAAAATTATATTCATCTAAGTATTCTTCTTTTTTTAGTATTTCAAGTGCCTGTTGATTTAAGAATCTATGCATTAAGCACTTTGTTTTTATTAATATTTTTTTTATGGGATTTACCATTTTAAATGCCTTATTTGCAGTAAATCCATAAGCTTTCTCTACCTTGTACTTTATCATTATTCTCCCCTTTTCACATGTTTATGTTTATTATTTGTTTTCTACTTTATATAGTATTCCTTTTTTCTTATCTAGTGCTAATAATTTATTACTACAAAACTTTATACTACATATCATACTATCTTTGGGCAGTTTAACCACTGGCTTAGTAACATTACTTTTATTTATTTTATATATTATATTATCATTAATTTCATAAAAGTATATACTATCTTTTTCTTTTAATATAGCATCTTTATCAATAGCTAAAGTTCCTAAAGAATTTAATTTTTTATGTTGATAATATGGACCTGGAGGATTTGTACTAGGATGATTTGCTAAGATAAATGGTATTCTACCACCATTTTTATTTTTAAATCTTGGAGAATTTATTGGATCTCCTCCACTATAATCTGGCCATCCATACCAAATGTTCTTATCTATACGAAATATATAATCACAATCACCCTTTACCGGCCTTAAACCTCTATTTTCCATTCCTCCTACTACTCCAAACAACTTTTCTTTACTATTAAAATCAAGACCTTTTATATTTCTAATGCCCCAAGCAAAAGTTTCCATAGCTCTAGTTTTTAAATTATATATAATAATAGATGAATTTCCTGGGAAAGAACTAGTTAAAATTTGTCCTTTTATATTTTGAGTTTTATATGGAACAAATGCACCTGTCTTTTCATCTCCAAAATTATCTCCCTTAATAGTAAGTGCCTTAGGAGTTATATCATGATTATGAGAATATTGTTCTATCCATTTATTATCTTCTCCTACTACGCCAGAATTAGTAGCAGAACCTATGCTTACATATAAATAATTCCCCTTAACCTTCAAAAGACTTTTTCTATAGTCCCCATAATTAGGAATATCTTTAATAATATTTTTTTGTTGTTTATTTTTTAAATCATAATAATATACTTTTGTTCCCGATACATAATATAACTTATCATCCTTATATTCAATACTTGTTATATTAAGATTATTATTTTTTAGTAAAACCTCGCTATATCCCTTTTCATTTAAAATTTGTATTTTGTTTTTATAGGCTATAAAATATGTATTATCTTCATTATAGGTAAAATCTACTGCATCTTTAAATCCTTTAAAATACATATCACCTTTAAATTCTTCAGCACAAGTAAATGAATCTAAACCAATATTTCTTCTTCCATAAGTAATTAATGTAAATATACATATCAAAAATAATATTCCTAAAAGTCCTTTAACTAAATTTTTATATATTTTACTCAAAAAGTTCACCCCATAAAATTAATTCTTATTTATATATATTTATATTTTTCTATCTATATGAATATATAATTTAAATTTTAATTACTCATATAAAAAAAATTTTTTTCATATGAATTAATAATTGCAATAAATTTAGGAGGAACATATGAGTAAAGACAACTTCTACAAAAATTCTATTATTTTAACATTATCAAACTTAGCTACTGGAGTACTACGATTTTTATTCTCTATTATTTTATCTAAAGAGTTAGGTTCTGAAGGTTTAGGACTATATTCTTTAGTTATGCCTATATATGATTTATTCTGTTGCTTAATTTGTGGTGGAATGATTACAGCAATTTCAAAAGAAGCATCCCATTACTATAGTAAAAATGACTATGGAAATTTAATTAAAACTGTACATATTTCTTTTTTATTTGATTTAATTTGGGGAATTTTAATTACAGTTTTATTTTTAATTTTTTCTCCTTTAATTTCAAAATACATTATAAAAGATAATAGAACTATTTATTCTCTTTGGGCTATTTCACCTGCCCTAATTTTCGTTGCATTATCCTCTATATTTAAAGGTTACTTTTATGGAACTTCTAAAGTTAAAGTTCCTGCTTTTATAGACGTTTTTGAAAAAGCCATAAGAATGATTGCCATAGTAAGTTTAATTAAAGCTCTTAGCGTAAAACATATAACATATGCTGTAACCGTTTCCTATATAGCCTTAACATTAGGAGAATTACTTAGCTTTATACTTTTAGGTCTGTATTATAAATTTCATAGTACTAAGGTATATTTATCCACACAAAAGGAGGAATCTAGTATTCAATTATTGTTTAATCTTTTAGTTGTAGCTATTCCTCTTTGTATAAACGGATTTTTAACTACGGCTATTTCATCTTGTTCTACTTTACTAATCCCACGGCGTCTTGTAGCCGCTGGAATTGAATATACTACTGCTCTTAGTATGATAGGTAAATTTTCCGGAATGGCATTAACTATAGTATTTTTTCCTATGGTAGTAATAATGTCTATTTCCACTTTACTTATTCCTGATATCTCCAAAAGTATTGCTATAAATGACTTTTATGGACTTGAAAAAAGAATCAAAGAAGTAATGCTTATATCACTTTTATTAGGCCTAGGAAATTTAGTTATTTGTCTTTGTATACCTAAAAATTTAGGAATTATGTTTTTTGGGAGAGATGATTTAGGAGAATATATAAAATTGGCAGCTTATTCAGCACCTTTTGTATATATGTCCTCTTCCAGTTATAGTATCTTAAATGGACTTGGAAATCAAAAAAAAGTTTTAATAAACTCTCTTATAAGTTCAGTTTTAGAAATATGTTTATTTTATGTTCTCTTAGGAATACCTCACATAAATATCTATGGATTTGGAATAACCTTTTTAATAGTTGGAATTGTTTCTCTTACCTTAAACTTTATAGATATTCATAAAATGTGTCCTATTCATTTTAGTATACCAAATATAATAATAAGTTTACTTTCCTCTTGGTTTTTATATTATATATTAAAAATTTTAAATAAATCTATAACTCACTTAAGTTTTTTCTCAAAAAATATGCTAATAATTTTTTTAGGTTTTTCTTTATTTTTTATTTCTGTTTTCATTATACAAAAAGGAGAAGAATGATAATAAAAATAAAAAGAGCACTGAATTTAAAGTGCTCTTTCATTATATACTATTCAATTATATATAATTTATTTTTGTAGTTACTATATTAAATCTACAAGCATAAAATTAGGAATAAATTTTATTAATCTTTTTGGTAATACATCAAAATCCTTTTTTCTTATCCCTGCAGTTAATATAAGTACATATAAATAAATGTATACAGCTGCTATAATAGCAACTATTGTAGCTATAGCATTAAATATATATGAAGTTCCTAAAAATATATGAAATACTGAATAAATTATATAGTGCATTAAAAAGGCTACTAATCCCATTACCAACGATGAGAAAGCTATTTTTATTGCCTTTTTAGCTATATGGAATTTAATTCTAAGAGTAGATTTTATAGCTCTACAATTTAATAATATTTGAACACCGAAACATATAAAATTTCCTAATAAAATAGCATTTATATTTATATATTTCATAGTAATAATCTCTATTATAACTTTAAATACTATACCTATAAAAGCATGCACTGTAACTAATCTAATTCTTCCTACTCCTTGCAATATAGATGTTTGTATTTGCACTACTCCCATTAAAATTAGGTTTAATGCTCCTATCCTTAAAAGTGGTGCTACATTTTCACTATATGCTAAAAATCTACAAATCCCACCACTTAAACTAAATAATCCAACTGCTGAAGGTATAGCAATTAAAAGACATAGTCTATATGCATAACTTATTTTACTTCCTAATGCTTTTTTGTCATTTAAAGCGGCATATCCTGAAATAGCAGGTAAAACAGCTACAGCTAGTGAAGAAATTATAGCTATTGGTACATTTATTAAAGTATTATATTGATATATTAATCCTACCATTACATCAACATTATGTTCACTAATTCCTATTGTTGGCAACACATGAGTAATTATTTTATTGTCTAATAAAGCACCAATATTTAAAAGTGCGACACAAACTGTCATAGGAACAGAATATGCTAATATTTTTCTTAGCAATCTTTTATTAGAATATCTAGTTTTTACTACTTTATGTTCCTTCACTACTCTTATTTTTTTATTTTTCTCATAAAATAAAATTAAAATTATTACAGCTACAAGTGCTCCTACAAAAGTACCTACTGTACCTCCTGCAACACCTGCCTCCACACCAAATTTATTATAAAATATATATGCAAAAAATAAACTAAAAATAATATTAAAAAGTTGTTCTACAACTTGTGATATAGCCGTAGGTGTCATATTACTTCTACCTTGAAAGTATCCTCTATAAGTACTTAAAATAGACGTTACAAGTAGTGTTGGTGCCAATGCCATTATAGCTAACTTAGCAGTTGTTTTTCCATCTTGCATATATTTACTCAATGGTTCGGCAAAAACAAACATACCAATAGACAACACAAGTCCTATTATAAATAATAGCATTCTTGAAATTTTGAAAGCTCTAATTGCATCTTTGTAATTTCCTAATGCTATTAACTCAGAAATGCTCTTAGATATAGCAACTGGAATTCCTGAATTGGCTATAACATATAAAAATACATAAATGGTATATGCTATATTATAAACTCCTATACCTGCTTCTCCTATAATCTTTCTTAAAAAAGGAATATATAATATAGAAAGAACTTTTCCTATTATACCTGCCATGGATAAAATGGCAAATCCTTTGGTGGTTGATTGTTGATCGATTGAAATATCACTCATAAAATAACACCCTTATCTTTTTAAAACTTCATTACATCTTTTTTTATTCTTTTAAAAATAGGCGGTAAACTTTCTGCTATAGTTTTACTCTCCAAGTACTTTAAATTCTCTGTACATTCTCTAAAGACAAGTTTATATGAATATAAAAATTGATAGTTTAATCCATATTTATTATGGAAATACTCATTTGATTTTTTATCTCCATATTTAGGATCTCCTACTATTGGATTACCAAGGAAACTTAAATGTGCTCTAAGCTGATGACTTCTTCCTGTTAAAAGTTTCATTTCTATAAAGGAAAAAATTCCAACGCTTTCTAGCACCTTGACTTCCATGGCAATTTTTTTGCAATCTCCATTTGGCTTTAAAGATACTTTAGATTCATTGGTATTATGATTTTTTTCTATATAAGCCTCATAACGTCCATCTTTTATTCTACCTTTTACTAAAGCTACATAATATTTATCTATCATGCGTTCTCTTAGCATCTCATTCATATCTTTAGTAGCTAAAAAATTTTTACCAAAGATAACAATACCAGAAGTATTTTTATCTAACCTATTACATGATGATGGTCTAAACGTAAGTTCAGTTTCTGGTGTATAATCACCTTTTTCATCTAAATAAGAAAGAACATGATCTGTTAAAGTTATTTCATTAACATTTTTATCAGCATGCACCAATACACCTGGCCACTTTTCAACTAATAATATGTTACTATCTTCATAAGTTATTTTTATTCCATTTTTCTCTACTTTTATATAATCTTTTTTGTTTTCTTTATTATTTGATTGTAAATACTTAATTTCTACTACATCACCTTCTTGTAGCATATACTTTTCTTTACCTTTTTTACCATTTACCTTAATATCACCTTTTCTAATACCCTTATAAATAGCACTTAAAGGAACATCTTTAAATAACTTTCTACAAAATTTATCTAATCTTTGATTACCTTCATTTATTCCAATATCAATTTTCATCTTTTTCCTCCTAGGGTTCCTTATGTTTACAAGGACTTTTAATATTATACACTAGTACACATTAAAATTCCATATTTTTTCATAAAGTTTACTTTGTTACCACCTTATTAACTATTCAAGAAATTTACAGCTGCTGCACAGTGAATAGCAGTCCCTATACATAAACAATCTTCATCAATATTAAATTTACAATTATGAAGTGGATAAACTATTCCTTTCTCTGCATTCCCACACCCTAAATAATAAAACACAGCTGGTTTTTTCATAGCAAAATATGCAAAACTTTCTACGCCCATATTAGGTACATCTAAAATTTCTATATTTTCTTTTCCTATAACATTCTCTGCAGAATTTATAAGTAAATCTGCCATATTATCATCGTTATATAAACAAGGATAACTTTCCTCTATATCTATTTCACATTCACCTCTCATGGAATGCACTGTACTTTCAGTAATCTCTACCAGTCTCTTTTTTACATACTCTCTATGTTCTGTTCTCACTGTTCTCATAATCCCTTGTAATGTAACTTCCCCCGGAATTATATTTTGTGCTGTTCCACCATGAATAGATCCTATTGTTATTACCCCTGCATCAGTTGGAGGCAATTCCCTACTTATTATACTTTGTAAATTTAGTATTACTTGTGATGCCATAACTATTGGATCCACAGTATACTGTGGTGAAGCACCATGGCCACCTTTTCCTATAATTTTAATAGTAAAAGGATTTGATGCAGCATTAACTACGCCTTTTTTTATTCCTATTTTTCCACATGGAATCCATTCCTCTACATGAAGTCCTATAATTCCATCTATTTTAATGTCACTTAAAGCACCTTCCTCTATCATAACTTTAGCTCCACCAGTAGTTTCTTCCGCAGGCTCAAAAAAAATTCTTACATTTCCATTTAAAGAATCCTTTATAGAATTTAAAATTTTAGCTGCTCCTAAAGCCATAGTAGTATGGGCATCATGTCCACAAGCATGCATAATACCTTTTACTTTAGATTTATATCCATGATCATTTTCTTCTAAAATTGGCAGTGCATCCATATCTGCTCTTATACCAACAGTTTTATTACCTTTTCCTCTTATGGTAGCACAAATCCCTGTTTTTGCACATTCATAATATTCAATTTCCTCTTTTTCTAGAAATTCTTTAATTTTTGCATTTGTTCTATATAAATCAAAATCCAATTCTGGATTTTCATGAAAATCTCGTCTTAGATCTATTAATATCTTTTTTATATCTTTAGCTTTTTGTAAAAATTCCATACACTCTCTCCTTTCAAAACATAATGATTAGGCTCATATTTTAATAACCAAAATATGAGCCTAATCATTTTTATTATATACCACTTATATGTATTATTCAATAACCATTGATTTCTCTAACCTTTATTTATTTAACCTCAAAACACCGGATTCTTCGGTAACATAAGGCAGCTTCTTAAGAATTTCATATACGTACTTTTGTTTAAAATGTTCTTTATCATTTAAGTTTAATTCTATTTGATTATAATATAGCATTTTACACCATAGATCTACGAAGTCATCCCTAGTTACAAATGTAGTAATATCTTCTTCCTTTACTGTAAAACCACTATTATATTTTTCAATAATCTTAATATTAAGTTCCTCTTCTTTATTTAAAATAATTTTTACATCTTCCCACATATCCTTAAAAAATATCATAGAATTCCCCTCCATAATTGAATACCCACTTAAAGTATAACACATTAATGTTGTAAGTCAATTAAAGTATGTATTTTTTTGTTTTATTCGCATTTTAAAGTTAATTAGTATAGCACATTTATTTTCTAAGATCTAACTTAATATTTCTATAAGTCCATTATAATATGTTATTTGAGAATCCAATTTTCTACACATACCATCATCAAAATCAATAATTATAGTATTTTCATCTACCTTTGAAATAATTCCCTTTCCAAAAGCTTTATGATTTATTTTTTTCCCTACTTTAAAGTTTAAAAAACCTTCTTTTACACCTATATCCATTTCTTTTAAGAATCTAGAAGGTTTTTTTTCTTTTCCCCCTTTATCCTTTAAGGTATTTAACCATAAATTCTCCTTAGCTCTTGTAATCCCAACATAAAAAAGCCTCCTCTCTTCTTCAACTCCTTCTTCAGTATCCATAGAATTAACATGGGGTATAACTTCCTCATTACAATTAATTAAAAATACATTTTTAAATTCCATCCCCTTAACACCATGTATTGTACTAAGTAATACCCCCTCTTGTCTTTTATCTTTCTTTTTGTTAAGTTTTATTTCCTCCTTTACCTTCTCAATATGAGATAAAAAGCTTAAAATATTTTTAAATTCACTAGCTGATTCCCTAAAAGAATTAATAATTTCATCAAATTCACTTAAATCTCCTCTATATCTTTCACAATATTCCTTTATATATTTATAATAGTCTAGTTCATATAAAACATAATCTATAGCAGAACTTAAAGACATTTTATTTAAATATACAATTTCTTTTTCTAATTCTCTTAAATTTTTAAGTTGAAATGGTTTTAATTCTTCCATATCACATAAAATATCAAAACAATTTTCCTTATAAATGTTATGTTTAAATTTATAAAGTGTATCTCTTCCTATATATCTAAAAGGTTTATTAATTATTCTAAAAAAACTTCCTTTATCCCTTATATCTAGACCAAGTCTTAAATAAGCAAGTATATCTTTACATATAAAATTATCATAAAAATTATATTCTCTATCCATTAATGTAAAAGGTATGCCTTTTTTAATAAAAGAATCTATAATACTTCTACTTTCCTCATTTGTCCTATACATTACAATATTGTCTTCAAATAAATATTTACTTCCGCTAACCAATTTTATTATATTATCACCTATAACATTACTCTGTTCACCTTCGGAATTAAACAATGAAAATTTTATGTTTCCATGTTCTAAATTATTAGAATTTATATTTTTTTTATTTCTAAGCTTATTATTACAAATTAAACTTTTAGATGTATCTACTATATTTTTAGGACTTCTATAATTTATATCTAAATAAAGTTTTTTTCCATTTTCAAAAATTTTATCAAATTGCACCATACATTCTGGTTTAGATCCTCTAAAACCATAAATACATTGATCTTCATCTCCAACTGCAAAAATAGAAGATCCTTCTTTACTAAATAACTTTAAAATTTCCATTTGTATAGCATCACAATCTTGGAATTCATCTACAAGAATAAACTTAAATAACTTGCTATATCCTAATTTAAGGTTTTCATTTGTTCTAAAAAGTTTTAATACCTCTATTTGAAGATCATCAAAATCAAATAACCTATGTTCCTTCTTATAATTTTCATAATTCTCATAGCACTTTTTAAAAATCTTTTTAGAAAGATTTAAAATTGAAAATTCTTCTATACTTAAATTAGAAGTCTTAAAACATGATATATAATTAAGAACTTCTCTAACTTTATCTTCACTAACTTCATCATAATAAGTTAATAATGTCTTTTTAATAAGTTCATTACTATGTATTGATGAAATAATCTCAAATTCATAACCTGCTCTTTTTAGAATTTTATAAAAAAGGCTATGGAAAGTTCCAAAAAATGGAGATACTTTTGTATTAAACTTATTCTCATATCTTTGTCTCATATTAATAGCTGCCGCTTTCGTAAATGTTATTACAATAATATTATTTCTACTAATTCCCTTGTCCACAAGATAAAAAACCCTATGTATTATAGTAGTAGTTTTTCCTGATCCCGGTGCAGCTATTATTATAGAATTTTTATCCTTACATAATACAGCTTTTTTCTGATTTTCATCTAAATAACTTAAATCCACCATAGTTTCCTCTCCAACCTAATTAAATAATCTTTAATCTATACTATACCCTATTTTAACCTTTTATTAAAATCACTAATAAATTATTAAAATAAAGCTTTAATTTAAGTAATCTTTTTAACATTTCCACATAAACTAAGTGTAATTTTATAAGTTGTCAAAATCTTAATTTCATATTAAAATTAAAAATGTATATCTTTTAATATTATAGACAATATTTTACTTAATTAAAATAATAGAGGAGATAATTATGGAATATAATAATACATTTAATGTAGAATGTGAGAGAAATCTTACTATGTTAGTAGATTTCTATGAACTTACCATGGCTAATGGATATCTAAATAGCAATGTAGGTAATAAGATTGCTTATTTTGATATGTTCTTTAGAAGAGTTCCAGATGGTGGTGGATATTGTTTAATGGCTGGAGTACAGCAATTAATTGAATATCTGTCTGAACTTACTTTTACTGAAAAAGATATAGCATATCTACGTTCAAAAAAACTTTTTTCTGAAAAATTTCTTAAATATTTAAAAAACTTTAAATTTGAATGTGATGTATGGGCTATTCCTGAAGGAAATCCTGTTTTTCCTGGTGAACCTTTAGTAACAGTTAAGGGACCTATAATACAGGCACAATTTGTAGAAACTATGATCTTATTAACTATAAATCATCAAACTCTTATTGCTACAAAAGCAAATAGAATATGTAGAGCAGCTAAAGGAAAACCTGTTATGGAGTTCGGATCTAGAAGAGCCCAAGGATATGATGGTGCTATTTTTGGTGCAAGAGCTGCAATAATCGGTGGTTGTTCGGCTACTGCGTGTACCATTGCTGAACAAATGTTTAATATTCCTGCTATAGGAACCATGGCACATAGTTGGGTTCAATTATTTGAAGATGAATATAGTGCTTTTAAGGCTTGGGCTGAAGCTTATCCAGATGACTGTTTACTTTTAGTTGATACCTATAATGTATTAAAGTCTGGTCTTCCTAATGCTATAAAAGTTTTTGATGAAGTATTGAAACCTTTAGGTAAGCGTCCTATAGGTATTAGAATAGATAGTGGAGATATTACATATCTTACAAAAGAAGCTAGAAAAATGTTAGATGAAGCAGGATATACAGATGCAAAAATAACTATTTCAAATTCACTAGATGAATATATAATTAAAAGCGTTTTAGATAATGGAGCCAAAATTGATAGTTTTGGCGTTGGAGAACGTTTAATTACTGCTAGATCAGAACCTGTATTTGGTGGTGTTTACAAATTAGTAGCAGTAGAAGATGAAAATAATGAAATATTTGCAAGAATAAAAATCAGCGAAAATCAAGAAAAAATTACAAATCCCGGTTTTAAAAAGATTTATAGAATCTTTGATAAAAAAACTGATAAAGCCATAGTAGATTTAATATGCTTAAACGAAGAAGAAATAAATGAAAATAAACCTTTAACCATTTTCCATCCTATTTTTACTTGGAAAAAGAAAACTTTAACAAATTTCTATATTAAGGATTTAAGGGTTAAAATTTTTGACAAAGGAAACCTTATATATAAAAATCCTAGTGTAAGTGAAATTAAACAAACAGTAAAACAAGAATTATCTAAGTTTTGGCCTGAAGTTTTAAGATTTCAAAATCCACATACTTATTATGTTGATCTTTCTAAGGAACTATGGGAATTGAAACATGATCTACTTCATAAGTATTCAAATAAGTTTAACGAAATAAAATAAACTTCTATTAATATGAATACAGAAAAACTTAAGATCAGAATTTCTGAGGAGGCTTATGAAAAAATACTAAGTCTTTTAAAAGATAATCTTGAATATACCCATCTTAGATTGAAAAAAGGCCATTGCTGTAGAAATAAGGTAGAACTGTTATTAGATATAAAAAAAGATACTGATTTAGAGGATAAAATTGATGATTTACAGATTATTTATTCTGAAGATCTATTGAAAGTAATTAAAGAAGTTACTATAGTATATAGAAATAATTCTTTCTTAATTAAAACTATTATGACTAATAATTCTTTTTGTGGCAAGAAATGTTCCTCAAATTGTAAATCAAATTGTAAATCATCTATAAATCAATAACCAATAATGCTCAATATATAACAAAAAACGTCTTACAAGTAATATTTTTACCATAGTAAGACGTTTTTAATTTCTATAACTACTTTTTCCACATATGAAAACTTAAAAATTCTACTTCATTATCTTTATGATTTAACAAATCATATTCATCTAGACCCTTTAACCTAAACTTTTTAATTGGATCAAGTTGTTTAAAAGGACACTTCTCTCCCTTACTTCCTTCATAAAAACAGCACTCCTTAAAACAACCAACTTCTTCTTTAGAAGTTGATAAAAATGGGCATCGTGACATAGTAACACCTCATTCCTTTCAACATATCTAAATTGATTATGTTATTATGAAATATATTTTTATTTTTTTGAATTTTATTTCATTTTAATTATTATATCATTATTTTTATAAAATGCATACATTTTATAAAAAATATATCCATTTTGTAAACTTTTGAGCCCGTACTTACCTCACTAAAAGCCTTGTTATATTATGTCTATAGTGATATACTATTTATGTTTAAAAATTAAAAAAATGGAGAGATGTAAATTGAGGAAAAAAATTTCTGCACTATTATTAACACTAACTCTTTGTTTTACTACTACATCCCAAGTATTTGCATCAGAAACAAAATTACCTAACTTAAAAGGCAGAGCCGCTATTTCTTACGATTTAGATACTAAAGAAGTTATATATACTAGAAACATTGATCAAAAAGTTTATCCTGCATCTATAACAAAGATGCTTACGGCTTTGGTTTTTGCTGAAAAGAAAACTAAAACTGATAATTTAAAATATACAGATTCAGCATTTAAACAGCCTCCTTTTTCATACAGATTGAATGTTCATCCCGTTAAGGTTGGAGATGAAATAAGTGCTGAAAACGCTATGGATGCGTTACTTCTTTTTTCTGGTAATGATATTGCATATATGATTGCAGATAATGTAGGTGGAGGTCAAAAAGGTTTTGAAAAACTTATGAATGATAAAGCAAAAGAACTTAAAATGACCAATTCTCATTTTATTACACCTAACGGATTAGATGATAATACAAATGATCACTATACTACAGCTTATGATTTAACAAAATTAGCTGAAGCTTCATATAACAATGCTTGGGTATTAGAATCAATGTCTAAAAAACAAAGTGAGGTTAATTTTCAAAATGGAAATAAAGCACTTTTAGACAATAGAAATAAGTTAGTGGGCAAAAATGGTTGTATAGCTGGTAAAACTGGTTATACAAACAAAGCTGGTAGATGTTTAGTAGCTTTATATGAGAGAAATGGAAGACACATGGTTGGTGTAGTTATGAATTCTGAATATAACTACCCAAAAGACACCATAGTTTTTGAAGACATGGAAAAGCTTATGGATTATAGTTACAATGTGAAAAAAGATGTCCTTGTAAAAAACAATTCTTCTGTTACATCTTTAAAAATTCCTTATAAGGTTTTACCTATAATAGGACCTACAAAAACTTTAGAAGTTCCTGTAGATGTAAAAAAAGATGTTACATACTATAAAAACGATTTGAAACCTGAAAAAGAGTACAAGTTAAATAATGTAAGTGCTTGGAAACTATCTCAAGATAAAGCTATTGGAAAATTAATAGTAACTCAAAAAGATTCTAAACAAGAATATGAATTATATTCAAAAGTTTCAAAAACACAAATACTTAAAGATAATATTCTAATATATACAGGAATTTTAGTAGTTTTAATACTAATAATCTTAGGTATAGTTTTATTAGTTAATACTATTAAAAAACATTCAAAGAAATTTTATTAATAGCAAAAAAGATCTATAAATTTATTATTTATAGATCTTTTTTATTATAATTTTCTAATTTACCTATAACCTTATATTATTTCTTTATAAGAGATTCATTAGCTCCTATAGGCCCTTCTAAAATAACATGTCCACCCAAACTTTCCATGGGTTTATTATTTAAAGTAAATGCTACCTTTTCTACATTCAATTGTTTATTTAATATGAATGTATTTGAAATACCATACATAGCTAAAGATTCACCTGTACTTCCTGCAATCCTTCCTAAAACGCTTTCATCAAAATCAACAGTAGCAACATTATCTTTAATAGTTACAGTATTTATTTTTATATCTGTATTAATACTTGGAAAAAGATTTTTGGTTTTAGGTCCTTTTAAAAGTTCCTCCAATACTTTTTTAGGTGTTGCATCATCAATGATTCTTTCCTCCGCAACTAATTTTTCACATTGTTCATCCGCAAAATAAAGCTTATACTGTTTATCGTTTACCTGATTATTTTTCTTTTCTTCTATTTCTTTTTTATTAAGATTCTTTTCAGCATCCTTTTCTTCAAACTCTTTATTAGTATCATTTTTAATTTCTTTGTTTTCTTTTGACATCGCTTCTACTTTTTTAACCTCTTTTTTATTTTTTTCCCCTGTATTGCTATTTGAACAAGCAATTAGTGAAAATGAAAAAGTCATAGCAAGTATTACACCTAAAAGTCTTTTCAATTTTTTGTTCATATTTTTTTCCTCCTAATAATAGAATAATAATATTCTAACCTACATAATAATAAATTTTACCCTCTTCTAGAGAACATTTAATAATTTCTTTCTCCTCAAGATAAGCTAAAAATCCAGATATTGTACACATATTCAAAAAATATTGCTTAACATTTAAAGGTAAATCATTTAGTATACTTATATTTTGTAATAAGTCCTCCTTTGTAGCAGGTTGTGCTAATAACTCTATTATTTGTTCTTCGTAATTTTTTAAATTTTCTTCATTAGAATCTATAAGTTTTAAAAATTTTTCTTTATCCAATACATCCTTATCATGTCCTAAAACAAAATAATCTGCGTCTATTTCCTTTATCTTTTTTAATGTTTTATAAGTATCATCTATATTAAATAAAAATGGAAAAGAATATTTTTCTAAGATATCATGACTAAATAAGCTATCCCCTAAGAAACATACCCTATCTGGTGTTACAATACCTATGCCATCTTCTGCATGTCCCTTTAACTCTAAAATTTGAAACTTCTCATCATTAATCTTTATAACTCCTTCTTGCAGCACTGAATCAACTTGTGTACAAATAGGTTTTCCTAATACTTCTTTTATAGGATATCCTCCATATAAAATCACAGACCCTAAGTGAGGATTTTCCAAAAATACTTTACAAGTTTCTGTGGTATATACTTGAACTCCTGGATAATTATCCTTAAAATATTTATTTCCACCTGTGTGATCACTATGATGATGCGTATTTATTATGTATTTAGGTTTAATACCTTGTTCATCTAAAGTAGATTCTATTCTTCTTGCAAAGGTATTTCCTATACCCGTATCTATAATTATACATTGTTTACTTTTAAAAGTGTACACCCCTATATTAGTTGGTGCTAATATTACACCTGTATTTCCATTAATTTTTTTTAATTCCATACCCTAAAACACATCCTATTCTCTTAATATAATTATTTATTTTTTAGATACATAAGGATTATCTTTTATATAAAAACGCCAAAGATAATCTTGTGCCTCTTCTGCATATCCTATCCCTATCCGAGTTGTTTCCACAATCTCAAAACTTTCGTGTTTCTCTTCAAATACATATATAGTATCATTTTCTAAAGATTCTCCATTTAAGCTTCTATCTATATTTAATGCCTTACAAAGCTTTCCTGGCCCATTAGTTAAATTAATCAATTGTTTTTTACTACATTCCTTTAAAGGCTTATTATATCTATTTTCACACATAAGTTCCATATTCTCAATAGGCTCTATTGCTCTAATAAGAATAGCCTCTGGATTATCTTTTTCCGAACATACAAAATTTAGACAATTATACATTCCATATATTAAATAAACATAACATACCCCACCCTCACTATACATGACCTCAGTTCTATTAGTCCTTCTTCCATTATAAGAATGAGCAGCTTTATCTATTATTCCACCGTAAACTTCCAATTCTACAATTTTACCTATTATTTTTCCTCTAGAAGTGTTATGTACTAAATATTTTCCTAAAAGCTCCCTACCTACTTCCATAGATGATTTTTTAAAAAACTCTTTATTTAACCTTTTCATAAGCACCTCAAATTTTCATTAATATTTTTAATTATATTATTGGTTTTAATTATATTAAATATTTTCATATTCTATTATATAATTAATCATTTATATATACAATAAGCTTATAAATGTATAAATTCTACTTGCCTTGACATTAAATATTTATTATACTATTATGTTATTATGTAAATTTTGGACTTTTACAAATTAACATTAAAATAAGACTAAATATAAATAAACTTAAATAGGAGTGAAAGCTATGTGTAAAAAAGTAAGAACTAGATTTGCTCCAAGTCCAACTGGAAGAATGCATGTTGGTAACTTGAGAACAGCACTATATGCTTATTTAATAGCAAAACATGAAGATGGAGATTTTCTATTAAGAATTGAGGATACAGACCAAGAAAGATTTGTTGAAGGAGCTGTAGATATTATCTATAGAACTTTAGCTAAAACAGGCTTAATTCATGACGAAGGTCCTGATAAAGATAAAGGTTATGGTCCATATGTTCAAAGCGAAAGAAGAGATATTTATATAAAATATGCTAAACAATTAGTTGAAGAAGGAAAAGCTTACTATTGTTTCTGCAGCAAGGAAAGATTAGATGGTTTAAGAACTGATTGTGAAGAAAAAAAAGAACAATTCAGATATGATAAACATTGTGTAAATCTTTCAAAAGAAGAAGTAGAAGAAAACTTAAAAAATGGAGTTCCTTATGTTATAAGACAAAATAATCCTATAGAAGGCACAACTACTTTCCATGATGAAATATATGGAGATATTACTTTTGATAACTCTGAATTAGATGATATGATTTTAATAAAATCTGATGGACTACCTACATATAACTTTGCTAATGTTATTGATGACCATCTAATGGAAATAACTCATGTTGTTAGAGGTAATGAATATTTATCTTCTACACCAAAGTATAACAGATTATATGAAGCATTTGGTTGGGAAATCCCAACATACGTTCATTGTCCATTAATTACTAATGAAGAACATCAAAAATTAAGTAAAAGAAGCGGTCACTCTTCATACGAAGATTTATTAGAACAAGGTTTCTTAACTGAAGCTATAATAAACTTTGTTGCTTTACTTGGTTGGAGTCCTGAAGAAAATAAAGAAATTTTCTCTTTAGAAGAATTAGTTAAGGCATTTAACTATACACATATTAATAAAGCTCCTGCTGTATTTGACATGACTAAATTTAAATGGATGAATGGTGAATATATTAAAAATCTTCCTAAAGAAGAATTCCATAAATTAGCTTTACCATATTATAAAGATTTAAAAGATGGAATAAACCTTGAATACGTTAGTGAACTTCTTCAATCAAGATTAGAGCAATTAACTCAAATACCAGAAAAAATAGATTTTATTAATGAATTACCACAATATGATATAGATCTTTATACTCATAAAAAAATGAAAACAAATCCTGAGGTTGCTTTAGAAAATCTTATAAAGGTTCTTCCTATATTAGAAGGAATAGAAGATTGGACTATAGAAACTTTAGAAGAAGTTGTTTTAGGTTTCGTAAAAGAACTAGGAATTAAAAATGGTCAAATGTTATGGCCTTTAAGAACTGCTTTATCAGGAAAAGGTATGACTCCTGGTGGTGCTTTTGAACTTGCTTATATTTTAGGTAAAGAAGAAAGCTTAGCTAGAATTAAAACAGGTATAGATAAATTAAAAATTAATTAATTTAAATAAAAAACCCCTTTCTTTAATTAGTAAAATGTATCCTATGAAGTAGACAATTTAAAAAAAGTCTATTTCATAGGATTTTTTTATGTATAATAGAATAAAAGAATTTTTTAAACGTGAGGTTATGAAAATGAGTAAAAAATTATTTACTAAAGACGAAGTTAAAATCTTATCTGAAAATAAGTATGTTAAGAAAGTAAGTTCAAAAGGAATTACTTATACTGATGAGTTTAAGAAAATTTTTATAACAGAAAATGAATTGGGTAAATTTCCGAGACAAATATTCGAAGAATGTGGATTTGATATAGAAATTTTAGGTATGCAAAGAGTAGGATCAGCGGGCAAAAGATGGAGAAGTTCTTATAAAAACGGCGGAGCCATTGCGCTTCAAGATACTAGAAGACTTAATACTGGCAGACCAAGTGAAAAAGAATTATCTTTAGCAGAAAAATATGCTCGTCTCGAGGCTAAAGTTGAGTTGCTTCAAGCTGAAAATGAATTATTAAAAAAGTTAGATATGTTAGAAAGGAGAGTGTTAAAGAAAAAATAAAATTATTATCTAGAGAAAAATTTATTGTTATTAAACAAGTAATTGAAAAATATAAACTTAAAAATTTAGTAACTTAT